>JBEVMD010000209.1:0-7657 GCA_040508835.1 Duganella sp.
CGCGTGTCGTACGACGGCAACTACCGCGCCACGCTGTGGCAGCAGCAAGGCACCGACGGCGCCGACATCCTGTTCGAATTGATGGGCAATGTGGACCTGGCGTTTGCCGACCAGCGCGACATCGCCCTGATCCTGCAGCGCCCGGTGCTGGCCGAACCGGCCCGCCGCGACGAGGCCATCGACGCCGCGTTTGCCGTGTTCCCGCAACTGGCGCGGCTGGCCGCCACCGTGCGCACCCAGCACACGGTGGACGAACACGAACTGGCTGCCGTGCTGCACACGCGCGACGGCCGCGTGGATGCCGCCAGCTACCGCCTGGCCGGCATCGTGGACCGCATCGGCACCGGCGATGCCTTTGCCGCCGGCGTGCTGCATGGCCTGCAAAGCGGCTGGGACGACCAGCGCGCGCTGGACTTCGGCCTGGCAGCCGGCGCCATCAAGCATTCGATTGCCGGCGACTTCAACCTGGCCAGCGCGGCGCAGGTGGAAGCGGCCGCCAGCGGCAAGCTCGATGTGCGGCGCTAGCCAGCGCTATCCTTTCGGCGCCGGTGCCGCAGGCGCCACCGTAAAGCTGTAGCTGGCCGGCTGCAGCTTGATGCGGTACTTGACGTGCGGGCGTCCCGTCAGATTCCAGCCCGTGTCGCCGCCCACGCCGGCCTGCGCCAGGTCGACCAGCAGCGTGCCGTCGCCGTGCGGCGCGATCTCCGAACTTTTCCATTCCCCGCGCGGGCGCAGGTACAGGTCCTCGTACGGGAACGCCAGCGCATTCACCGACAGCGGCGCCGCGCCCCTGACGGTGACGCCCGCCCCTTGCGCATCGGTGAGCGACAGCCAGCGCACATCGGTCTTGTTGCCGCTTTCCTGCGGATGGCTGTAGCCGTGGTACTGGTCCGCCACCTTGCCGGTGTAACGGCCGATGGCGTAGCCGGTGGCGCGATCGGCGTACGACTCCTGCGGCCCGCGGCCATACCACTGCACCGTATCGAGCGACCTGTCGTTGTCGAAGCGGAGGCCCAGGCGCAGCGGATCGGGCAGGTCGTCGCGCAGCGGCGTAAAGGTGGCGGCCACTTTCAATACGCCGTCGGCGCCCAGCGTGTACACGGTTTCCCAGTGGGCGGCGCCGGCGCCAAAGCTGTACAGCACCTTGACGCTGCTGCCATCCACCGTCACCGAGCGCACGTGGCGCTCTTCGGAAAACGTCTTCCAGACCTGGTGCGTCTTGTCCACGCCCGCGCCTTCGTCGTTGTCGGTGAGGCCGCGCCAGAAATTGGGCGTGCCGCCCTTGAGCAGCGTCTTGCCGTCGAACGAATAATTCACCAGCCCCGTTTTGGCGTCGAGCCGCAGTCCGGCCTTGCCTGCAGCCAGGCGGATGTCGTCGCCCTGGCGCACCGGTTTGATCGCCTTCGCCACCGCCGCTTCGGACACCGGCACGGTCACGAACTGCGACCAGCCCACCACCGTGCCGGCAGCCACGCCCTTGACCGAATCGGTGCGCGCCCTGGCCCGCAGCGTGACCAGCTGCTCGCCGCCCCTGGTGCGAAGTTTCGGCAGCTGCACGGCCACCTCGCGCCGCGCGCCGGCCGCCACCGCCGGCACCTGCAGCGCGCCGCGCGTGACTTCGTTGCCGTCGTTGGTGAGTACCCAGTCGAAATCGAGATCGGACGTGTCGCGGAAGTCGTAGCGGTTCACCACCGTGACCTTGCCCGACCTGGGATCGCCCTCGAACACCAGCGGCGAATAGACCTTTTGCACTTCGTAGTATTCCGGGTCGGGCGTGCGGTCCGCGCGCACCACGCCGTCGCCGACCACGCTGTTATCGCCCACCTTGGGATTGACGTCGAAGCCGGACGCCCAGTAGCGGCGGCCCTTGTCGTCGGTGGCAAACACGGTCTGGTCCACCCAGTCCCAGATAAAGCCGCCCTGCAGTTTTTTATTGGCGCGGATGACCTGCCAGTAGTCTTCCATATTGCCCATCGAGTTGCCCATCGCGTGCACGTACTCGCACTGGATCATCGGCTGGACGAAGCGCGGATCGGCCGCGTAATCGGCCATTTTTTCGATGTCGTCGTACATGGGCGCGTAGATGTCCACGTAGCTGTTGGGCAGATGGGTTTCGCCGATGGTGCCGTGGCCCAGGTAGCTGATCAGGCGCGTGGGGTCGTTGGCGCGGATCCACTGCGCCGCGTTCTCGAAGTTGGGGCCCGTGCCCGCCTCGTTCCCCAGCGACCAGAAGATCACCGACGGCGAATTTTTGTCGCGCTGGACCATGCGCGCCACGCGGTCGAGGTGGGCCGCCTTCCACTGCGGCTTGTACCCGAGCTGCACCTGCTCGCGGTAGCCGGGCACCTTCGAGTGGTCGCCCAGCTGCATGTACGCGTGCGATTCGATATTGGCTTCGTCCATCACGTACAGGCCGTATTCGTCGGCCAGGTCGTACCAGCGCGGATCGTTCGGATAGTGCGACGTGCGCACGGCGTTCACGTTCGCCTGCTTCATCATCTCCACGTCCTTGCGCATCAGCTCCAGCGACATCACGCGGTACGTGACCGGATCGTGTTCGTGGCGGTTGGCGCCCTTGATCATGATGCGCTTGCCGTTGACGCGCACTTCGCCGTCCGCCACTTCCACCGTGCGGAAGCCGATCCGGCGCGACGTGGCCGACACCAGCTTGCCGTCGCCGTCCTTGTACTCGATCAGCATGCGGTACAGATTGGGCGTTTCGGCCGACCAGGGTTTTACCGTGGGGATCACGCCATCGACGCTCACCGTGGCCTGCCGGTCGATGCGCGCGCTCCTGGCGAGCACCGGCTGCTCGCCGTCGAAAATGGTGACGGCGATTTCGCCGGCGGCCGGCGCGCCGGCCAGTTCCGCCTTCAGGCCGAACTGGCCGTTCGTGTACGTGCTTTTGTCGAGCAGCGCGGTGACGGTGTAGTCGCGCAGGTGGGCTTTCGGTTCGGCGTACAGGTACACGCTGCGCTCGATGCCCGACAGGCGCCAGAAGTCCTGGTCTTCCAGGTACGACGCATCGGCCCAGCGATACACTTCGATCGACACATTGTTCTTGCCCGGCTTGAGGTATTGATTGAGCTTGAATTCGGACGGTAATTTCGAGTCCTCCGAATAGCCCACCTTTTCGCCGTTGACCCAGATGTAATAAGCCGCGCCGGCCGCGCCCACGTGCAGCAGCACGTCGCGCCCGTCCCAGTCGGCCGGCACCACGAAGTCGCGCCGGTACGAGCCCACTTCGTTGACGGCGTCGGGAATATGCGGCTCGTCGAGCGGGAATGGATAGTCGACGTTGGTGAAGATCGGCGTGCCAAAACCCTGCGCCTGGATCATGCCCGGCACCTGGATGGTTTTCCAGCCGCTGGTGTCGTAGTTATTGCGGTAAAAATCCCTGGGGCGGTCGTTGGGGTTTTTGGAGTAGGCGAAGCGCCAGGCGCCGTCGAGCGACAGGTAGTACTTCGACTTGGCCATGTCGCCGGCCAGCGCCTGCTCGCGGGATTCAAAATTGAAGAACGTCGCCTTCATCGGCTCGCGGTTGACGGCCACCACTTCCGGGTTTTGCCACTCGGTGGGCGCCGCAGCCGCTGCAACCGCATGGCTCGACGACCAGCCGGCCAGCGCCAGCACACATGCTTGAACCAACATCCGTTTTTTTATCATTGTCTCCCCCATCCTCAAAAAGAAACGACGGCCAAAGCCGTCGACGTGTCGTCCATCAAATGCCGCATGCATCATCGGCCGTGCCGGGCACGCGCTGCCATTGCCATACCTTGACTTTTTCGCCGCGCGGCACGTACGTGATCGGGAACTGGCGGCCGTCGCGGGTGACGGTGAGCGTGAGCGGCGCCTTTTGTTCGCCCTGGATCTTGTCCAGCGCCACCGCGTACGTCACCACGTCGCCGTCGCGCAGGCCCGCCTTTTCGGCCGCGCTGCCCGCCTGCAGGCCGTGGATGGTTTTCACTTCACCCACCAGCGATTTGGGCGCGAAGCCCAGCTCGAAGCGGCGCACGGTTTTTTCGCCACGGCGGAAGCACGGACCGAAGTCGCCCGACTCCGGCGTGAGCACCTCGCCGGCCAGCATGGACGCGTGCAGCGCGGGGCCGGACGGACCCAGTTCGCGCGCCAGCAATTGCTGCCACAGGGCGGCCTGCTGCTGCGGCGCGGCGCCGCGCTGTCGGTTCATCTCGCGCACCAGGTCGTCGAGCGAGCGCTTGCCGTTGGAGGCCTTGCGCACGCGCGCATCCACCATCGACAGGTACAGGGCGCCGCGGTCGTACGGCAAGGTGCGGATGCGCGTGTCTTCCCAGAAGCGCGGCATGATCTCGGCGTCGGGCGTGGTGTTGAGCGCATCGGCGTAGTAGCGCGCGGCCGTCTGATTGAGGTCGGCCAGGAACTGGTCGGCGGAGATCAGCCCCGCGCGGTATGGCGCGCGGCCCTGGTAGAACACGGCCACGCCTTCTTCGTACCAGGCCTGGTCGGGGCCTTCGGTCCAGGTGTGGGTCATTTCGTGCGACAGCGTCAGTTTCAGGTCTTCGAGGTCGATGCCCTTGCCGTGCGTGATCAGGAACGACTGGTGGAGCGCAGCGCCGCCGCCAGCGTTGATCGGGTTATAGCGCAGGAACACGCGGTACGGCGGCTCCTTGCCGTCGCCGAAAAAGTCGCTCATCCAGCGATGCAGCTTGCCGGCCCACGTCATCAAGGGGGCCGGATCGAACGACGGCTTGCCCAGCCACGCGGACGAAAAACCGCGCGGCTTCACTTCGGCGGGAATGCGCGTCATGGGGCCGGCCATGAAGATGGTGGACCACAGGCGCGCCGGCGCGCCCGCAGGCAGCGTGACGTCGCCCTCGCCATAGCTGGACGTGGCGCTGGCGTCGTCGCCCAGTTTGGACAAGTCCCAGCGCAGCGTGAGCGGATACTGCTTGTCGCCGCCGGGCAGCAGCAGGAACACATTGCCCACGCCGGAAAAACCGCCGCCTTCCGTGCGCAGGCTGTAAGGCGGCGCCGACCCGCGCCTGGGCGGTGCGTTGTCGATGGGCGCCTGGTAGTGGATCACCAGGTCGCCCTGCACCTCGCGCGCGGACGTCCATTCGCGCAGCTTGCCGTTGGGACCCTTGACGTCGCGCGTGGCCAGCGGCACCACGCCGTGGCTGTCGCGCACCGTCAGCTCCTTGAGCGTGACGGCCACCGTCTCCACGTTGGCCACGACCAGCGGCAGCTGCAGCAGCGCGGTGTCGGCGGCGGCCTGCATGTCGGGCACGGTGAGCGTGACGTCGACCACGCCGCTGCCCTGGTCGATATCGTCGGCATGGGCAAGCGGCCCCGGTTGCAGTTGCACCACCAGCGGCCGTAGCGCCTTGGCTGGCGCCGGTGCTGC
Organism: Duganella sp.; assembly: GCA_040508835.1. Taxonomy (GTDB): domain Bacteria; phylum Pseudomonadota; class Gammaproteobacteria; order Burkholderiales; family Burkholderiaceae_D; genus Rugamonas. Next base: position 5,384 of record JBEVMD010000209.1, read on the forward strand.
TGCTGGTGCTGCTGGTGCTGCTGGCGCTGTTGGTGCTGCTGGTGTCCCCGCCGTGGCTGCTGGTGCAGCCGCCGGCGCTGCCGGCGCTTGCGCGCCCGCGCCGCCCGCCAGCGCCAGCGCCAGCAGCAATGCCGGCGCCGTCCTTAATCCTGTTCGATACCACCGTGCCCGCATGACAACCTCCGGCAAATAACATTGATGAGTAACTTTACCATCTATCAATATTTCTTTGCGCAGCATAGCAGCCGCACCAAAAGATGGAGCGCCGCGCATACCGCATGCGGGTACCGCACGGCCGTGCGTCAGGCGATGATGGAAGCCGATCATCCATACCGGGAGAACGCAGATGTCCGGCAGCGCCGCCCTCGACCTGGCCCGCCTCCAGTCTGGCGTTCGGCGTGGCATCGGCGACACCTACCGCCTGATGCGCGCCCGGCCAACCCAGGTCCGGCCGCACCCGACCCTATTCCAACCAGTGGGAGCACACTCTGATGGACATCGATCTTTCCAGCATCTGGGCCGTCATCATTTTCTTCGGCATTTTCATGTACGTGGTCATGGACGGTTTCGACCTCGGCATCGGCATGCTGTTCCCGTTCGTGCCGGACCGCCACGAACGCGACGTGATGATGAACACGGTCGCGCCGGTATGGGACGGCAACGAAACCTGGCTGGTGCTGGGCGGCGCGGCCCTGTTCGCGGCCTTCCCGCGCGCGTACGCCATCATCCTCAGCGCTTTGTACCTGCCGCTGATCTTCATGCTGCTGGGCCTGATTTTCCGGGGCGTGGCGTTCGAGTTCCGCTTCAAGGCGCAGGACCATGAGCGCCACGTCTGGGACCGGGCCTTCATCGGCGGCTCGCTGACGGCGGCGTTCTTCCAGGGCGTGGCGCTGGGGGCGTATGTGCACGGCATCGCCCTGGTCGATACGCCGGCCGGACCGCAGTTCGCGGGCGGCGCGCTGGACTGGCTGCAACCGTTCCCCCTGTTCTGCGGACTGGGCGTGATGGCAGCGTACACGCTGCTCGGCTGCACCTGGCTGATCTTCCGCGCCGAGGGCGCGCTGCAAAGACGCATGCTGACCACGGCGCGGCCGCTGGCCTTGCTGCTGGTGGCCGCCATCGTGGCGATCGCCATCTGGACCCCGCTGGCCCATCCGCAGGTGGCCGCGCGCTGGTTCGGCTGGCCGGGCATGCCGTGGTTGGCGCCGGTGCCGCTGCTGATGGTCGTGGCCGTGGTTTTGCTGCTGCGTTCGCTGGCGGGCGAGGCGCCCGATCACGGGCCATTCCTGGCGTCGCTGGGGCTGATCTTCCTTGGCTACATGGGACTGGCCATCAGCGTGTGGCCCCATGTCGTGCCGCCTTCGCTGTCGATCTGGGCAGCGGCATCGGCGCCCGCCAGCCAGGGCTTTGCGCTGGTGGGCACGCTGTTGATCCTGCCGTTCGTGCTCGGCTATTCCTGCCTGACCTATTATGTGTTCCGGGGCAAGGTCAAGCTGGACGAGGGGTATCTGTGAGGCACGCCCGGGCATGACGCGGCCGCCTGGGCCGGATGGCGCCGATCTGGCTGCCGAGCGTGGCGGCGCTGGGTGTGGCCACGCTGCTGCGCTGGCCGATGCGGTTCGCCGGCATGCACTGATGGCGGCATCTGCCGTCCCACTGGCGTAGATCAAGCCTGGTGCTTGTGCCATCTCTATGATCACTGCACCGTGTGACTGTAGAGAGGGGAAACCACATGAGCCTGGCTGTTCTGAAAAGCCGCGCCCTGGCCGGCATGGAGGCGCAGCAAGTCAGCGTGGAGGTGCACCTGGCCAACGGCTTGCCCAACTTCACCATCGTGGGCCTGGCCGACACCGAGGTCAAGGAAGCCAAGGACCGCGTGCGCGCGGCGATCCAGAACGGCGGCTTCGAGTTTCCCGCCCAGCGCATCACGGTCAACCTGGCGCCGGCCGACCTGCCCAAGGAATCGGGCCGTTTCGATTTGCCGATTGCGCTGGGCATCCTGGCCGCATCGCGGCAAATCCCGTCCGGCCCGCTGGACGACTACGAATTTGCGGGCGAGCTGTCGCTGTCGGGCGACCTGCGCCCGATACGGGGCGCGCTGGCCATGTCCCTGGCCATGTCGCTGGAATCCGGGCGCGGCGGCCGCCGCATGGCGTTCATCGTGCCGCAGGCCAATGCGGACGAGGCGGCGCTGGTGTCCGCTGCCGAGATCTATCCTGCCAGCTCGCTGCTGCAGGTGTGCGCGCACTTTGCGGCCGCGTCGGCCGACGCGGC
>JBEVMD010000081.1:0-8033 GCA_040508835.1 Duganella sp.
CCCGAATCAGCCCGATCGCGGCGTAACTCGCACGATAATATGCTCGGTATTTAGCGATAATCATGGATCGTTTTTGATCACTACCGACCTTGGGGAGTTCGCATGAGTTTGCAGGACAACGTGAAGTACATGGCCGCCGGCCTGACCGTGGCGCTGCTGGCCACTGGCGCGCAGGCGCAAGACACCGTCGTCAAGATCGGCCACAGCGGTCCGCTGTCCGGCGCCCAGGCTTTTTCCGGCAAGGACAATGAAAGCGGCGCCCGCCTGGCCGTGGAGGAGCTCAACGCCAAGCCCATCACGGTGGCCGGTAAAAAACTCAAGTTCGAGCTGCTGTCCGAAGACGACCAGGGCGATCCCAAGGCCGGCGTGGCCGCTGCCCAAAAACTGATCGACAACGGCGTGCATTACATCGTGGGTCCATACAACTCGGGCGTGGCCATTCCCGCCTCGCGCGCGTACAACGACGGCGGCGCGCTGGTGGCGACCGTTGCCACCAATCCCAAGATCACGCAGCAGGGCTACAAGGGCTTGTTCCGCGTGAACGCCAGCGATGCCCAGCTAGGCTCGAAAATGGCGCTGTACGCGGCCAATGTCCTCAAAATGAAAAACGTGGCCGTGATCGACGACCGCACCGCGTTCGGCCAGGGCGTGGCGGAAGAGTTTAAAAAGCAGGCGCGCGCGTCGGGCATGACGGTGGCCGGCCACGAGTTCACCAACGACCGCGCATTCGACTTCAACGCCATTCTGACCAAGCTGAAAACCAAAAAGGTCGAGGCGATCTTCTTCGGCGGCTACGCGCCGCAGGGCGCGCCGATGGCGCGTCAGATGAAGCAGCTGGGCATTACGGCCAAGCTGCTAGGCGGCGACACCATCTGCACCGCGGAAATGGGCAAGCTGGGCGGCGAAGCCGTGGGCGACAACGTGCTGTGCTCGCAGGGCGGCGCCATCCTCGACAAGGCCACGGCCGGTCCCGCCTTCAAGGCGCGGTTCAAGGCGCGTTTCAACAAGGACCCGGACGTGTACGCAGCCGCGTACTACGACGCCACCATGCTGTATGCCCAGGCCATGCAAAAGTCGGGCTCGGTCGATCCGCAAAAAGTGGCAGCCACCATCAGCGCCGGCGCGTACAAGGGCGTGGCCGGCAATTACGAGTTCGATGCACGCGGCGACATGAAACAGTCGCCCGTGACGATCTTTACGTTCAAGTCCGGCCAGCCGGTGGCGCTCACCACCTACTGACGCATCAGGCCAGGGCGGCGCGGGCGCGGTTGAGGGCGATCAGGCTGTCGAACGCGTCGATGGCGCCCTGGCAGGCGTCCGCCACCTGCTGCGGCTGGCTCACCTGGGCGCGCAGCGCGCCCAGGAATTGCTGCCAGCGGGGACCGGGCGAACCGGCGCCGCGCAGGTAGGCCAGCGGGTGCGGCGCCAGCGTGGCGGCCAGGCGCTTGTACAACACCGCGCCACCGAGTTGCGACCCTTCCACCACGTAACACACGCCCCAGCGGTAGGCGGCGCTGGCCCGTGCCGGCCACGGCGCGCGTTGGGCGGTCATTGGCATCGGCGGCGCAGCGTTCAGGGCCGGATGCGCGAGGTCGGCGCGGATCGCCCCCAGGTAATCGGGCAGCCGGGGGCCGTCGTCGAAGCCGGCCAGCCAGGCGGAAATCGGCGCCAGCCATTGCTCCAGCAGCCGCAGATGGTCTCCGTAGGCATGCAGATCGACCTCCGGCGCCGCCAGCGGCGTGTTGGCGTCGAGTTCGTCGTGGCGCTCGGCGGTGGCTGAGCGCAGCGCCGCCAGCACGTCCGGCTGCTCGGTGAAGTTGTCGGGCAAAATAAGTCCTTTCTTTGTATAACAGAATTCTACACAGCAAATTGGTGCCGTGCGCACGTTAGGATTTGCCTGTCTTTGGTCCTGGGCCGTGAGGTAGAATCTGGCAATAACGTCTACGATGCCCTATGAGCGACAACCTATCCAACAACTGTTCCGTCCTGCTGATCGACGATGATTTAATTGCCCAAGATCTGATCGGAGACCACCTCAGCCGTCAACCGGGTATCCGGCTGCAGTTCGATCAGCGGTCCGAACTGGCTGTCACGCTGTGCCGGGAAGCCGATGCCGACGTCGTGCTGGTGGATTTGCGCATGCCTGGCGCCGATGGGTTCGACGTTATCCGCATGCTGCGCAGCAACGCCGACACGGCGCACGTGCCCATCATCCTGCTGTCGTCCGAAGACGATGCCGAGACCAAGGCGCGCGCGTTTGCGCTGGGCGCCAACGATTACCTGGTGAAATGGCCCGAAGCGCGCGAGCTCGAAGCGCGCATTCGCTACCACTGCGCCGCCTACCAGGCCCGCCGCCAGCGCGACGCCGCGTTTATCGAACTGCGCCAGCGCGAGGAAGAGTTGCGCGCCAGCCACGCCGCCCTGCACCAGGCGCAAAAAATGGAAGCGATCGGCCAGCTCACGGGCGGCGTCGCGCACGATTTTAATAATGTCCTGCAAATCATCAGTGGCAACCTGCACCTGCTGAAAATGCTGGGCCACGTCAGTCCGCAAGGCATGTTGCGCGTGGAAAACGCGCTGGCCGGCGTGGAGCGCGGCGCCCGCCTCGCTTCCCACCTGCTGGCCTTTGCCCGCCGCCAGCCGCTGCAAAGCGCGGTGGTCGACCTGACCCCGATGCTCACCGACATGGACGACATGCTGGGCCATGTGCTGGGACCGCGCGCGCGCGTGCTGACCGACATCGGCACCCAGCTGTGGAATATCGAGGTGGACGTCGGCCAGCTCAACAATGTGATCCTCAACCTGGCCATCAACGCCCGCGACGCCATGAACGGCGAGGGCACGCTCACCATCCGCGCCCGCAACCTCGACGCCGAGGCCGCGCGCCTGCACAAGCTGGGCGATAGCGAAGGCAGCGGCCGCGACTACGTGCTGATCGAAATCGTCGACACCGGCGTGGGCATGAGCGAAGAGATCATGCAGCGCGCGTTCGAGCCGTTTTTCACCACCAAGCCCACCGGCCAGGGCACCGGCCTGGGATTGTCGATGGCCTATGGCTTCGTCAAGCAATCGGGCGGCGAGATCACGCTGCAAAGCCGACCAGGCGAAGGCACGTGCGTGCAGATCTATCTGCCGCGCAACGAAGCGGTGGCCGCGCCCGAGCAGCATGCCGATCTCGGCACGCTGAGCGGCGGCGCCGAAACCATCCTGGTCGTGGAGGACGAAGAAGCGGTGCGCAGCGCCACCGTGGCCATGCTGTCGGGGCTGGGCTACCAGGTGCTGGCCAGTCCGGACGCCGACCACGCAGCGCAGCTACTTGACGGCGGCGCCCGCATCGATCTGCTGTTTACCGACGTGATCATGCCGGGCCGGCTCACCAGCCTGGAGCTGAGCGAGCTGGTCAAAGTCAAGCAGCCGCAGGCGCAGGTGCTGTTCACGTCCGGCTACGCCGAAGGCGTGCTGGCGCACGACGGCAAGCTGCCGCAGGGCGTCAACCTGCTGGCCAAACCTTATACGGTGGAAACGTTGAGTGTGCGCGTGCGCCAGATGTTGCGCCAGAGCGGGACCGGCGTGGCGCTGGCGTCCGGCGTTACTGCGGCTTGATGTAGCGCTGCGAGCCCGGTGGCGGCTCGTTGAGCACGGCCCAGAAGATGCCCAGGTCGGAAATGGCGCGCACGAATTCCTGGAAATCCACGGGTTTCACCACGTACGCGTTTACGCCCAGCTCGTAACTGCGGATCAAATCCTGTTCTTCGCGCGACGACGTCAGCATGACCACGGGCAGGCTTTTCAGGCTCGCGTTCTCGCGGATGTCGGCCAGCACTTCCAGGCCGTCCACTTTCGGCAATTTCAGGTCGAGCAGGACCACGGCGGGATTTCCCTGGTCGCGGTCGGCAAACGCGCCGCGCATGTGCAGGTAATCGAGCGCGTCCGCGCCATCCCGCACCACGATCACTTCATTGGCCAGCTGGCTGCGCTCGAGCGCGATCAGCGTGAGCTCCAGATCGTGCGGATTGTCCTCGACTAGCAGGATGGGCTTTAACATACGGGTACCTCTTGTCATTCTCGTTCGGGAGGGGGGTTGTTCGGGATGCTAAACGAAAAAATCGCGCCCTGGCCCGGCGTGGAATGCGCCCAGACCCGGCCACCGTGGCGCTCGACGATCCGGCGGACATTGGCCAGGCCGATGCCGGTGCCGTTGAAGTCTTCCATGCGGTGCAGGCGCTGAAACACGCCAAACAGTTTATGGACATATTCCATGTTGAAGCCGACGCCATTGTCGGCAATATGGAACGCGACTTCCGTCGGCAATTGCTCGCTGGTAATGCTTATGACTGCTGGATCGCTTTGCGCCGTGAACTTCACGGCGTTAGATAAGAGATTGTACAACGCCAGTTGCAAAAAAGCAGGATCTGCCAGGACATCTGGCAAGGAATCAACTTTCCACTCGATACGCCGCCCTGCAGATTCCGGGCTCAACCGCTCGATGCAGCCGTTGACCATGTCTCCCATGCGGATGCGCACGGGCCGCAGCGCGGCCCGTCCCATCTGCGAAAAACTGAGCAGATCGTCGACCAGCTTGCCGGCCAGGCGCGCCGAACTCTTGATATTGGTAAGAAAGCGCAGGCGGCGCTCCGGATTGTCGCTGCCGGCCGTCTCCATCAGCAGATCGGAAAACCCGACGATGTGGCGCAGCGGCGCGCGCAGGTCGTGCGACACCGAATACGAAAACGCTTCGAGCTCCTTGTTCACGCGCCCCAGCTCCTCGGCCAGGTCGGCCATCTGCTCGGCGCGCTCGAGCGCAATGCCCAGCAGCGTGGTGCGGAATTCCAGCGCCAGCTCCAGCTCGGCGTCATGCCACGGCATGCTGGTGCCGTGGATCGCTTCGCGCCAGATATCAAAGCTGGTGCGCGGCGACAGCATGCCGGCGCCCCGCTTGTCCTGCGGCCGGCCGGCCCAGTCGATGGTGTACACGACTTCGGGCCGGAACCACAGCAGATAATGCTGGTGGATGCGCGAGATCGGCATGGCCAGCAGGCCGCTGGCCGAACTGGTGTAGGCAGCGGCCGGCGGATAGATGGCGCCCAGGTGCGCGCTGTGGAACAGGTCTTCGTGCGAATGCAGGCTGAGCCAGTCGGCCAGCGCGCGGATTTCCTTGTCGCTGGGTGTGTGGCCAAAGCTGATCAGGCGGTCGTCGATGACGATGGCCACGCCGCCGGCGCGCGCAAAGCGCAGCAGTTCGGGCATGACGCTGCGCAGGTTTTCGATGAAGTCGGAGCCCTGGGTAAGTCCGCCCAGCAGGCCCACCATCACGCGCCGCACCTCGAGCCGGAACTGCAGTTCGTCGGCGTCGGCGCGGTTGCGGATGCGCAGCGCCAGGATCTGCCCCAGCTGCTCGCACACGGTGCGCTGATGGTAGCTGAGGCGGCGCGGTGCGACATGGTGGCACGACAGCAGGCCCCACAGTTTGCCCTCGACCACCAGCGAGACCGACATCGACGCCAGCGTGCCCATGTTGCGCATGTATTGCAGGTGCACGGGCGATACGCTGCGCAGCGACGCCAGCGACAGGTCGGTGGGCTGGCCTGTCAAGGGATTGTTGGCCGGCAGCAGGTGGGCCGGCGTGTAGCTGGCGTCCTGGATCAGGCGGATGCGGTTGAGCAGGTACAGCTCGCGCGCCTGGCGCGGGATGTCGCTGGCGGGAAAGCGCTGGCCCAGGTAGCTGTCGTAGCCGTCTTCCACGTACTCGGCCAGCACGTTGCCGTGGCCGTCCTTGTCGAAGCTGTACACCAGCACCCGGCCAAAACCGGTGAGCGCGGCAATTTCGTCGACCGCCAGCTGGCTCATCTCGACGATGGAATCGGCATCGTTGATCTTGTTGAGGAAGTCGCCCACCAGCGGGTACAGGTGGTGCAGGCTCGCTTCGATGCTGCCGGCGGCCGGTTCGAACTCGAGCACCATCAGGCCGTCGATTTCGTGTGCCACGACATCGAATTGCACGGCTCCGGCCGCGTCACCGATGCCAACCGTGGCCAGAAAGCCGGGCCGGTCGCGCGGTTTGTCGCGGTAGAGCAAGGGCGCCAGCACGTGGGCTGCCGGGCCGATCACGTCGGTCAAGGACCGGCCCAGCGCGTGGGCCGGCACCATGCCGGTAAACGTTGCCAGGTTGTCGCTGACCTGCAGCACGGTGACGGCATCGGCATCGGCGCCGGCCTGGCGCGGCTGGGCCGCCAATGGCAGCGCCAGCAGGAAACCGTGCGGTTGCACCGCTCCGGGAATGCGGATCGGCTCGCTTTCGCAGGTGGCGATGTCGGCGGAGGTGGCCTCGGGCATGGGGAGTCGACGGATTGGCAAAACCGCATGATAGCAAGTTTTACCCCGTCCTGACGCGCAACACGGCTCAGTTCAGCGATATCGTTCGCATGCATGGGGGCGTTGCGCGCGTTGCCCCCACGTGCGTGTTAGCGCTTGGGCAACTGCCAGTCGGGTCGCACGTAATGGCAGGTATAGCCGTTGGGAATACGCTCCTGGTAGTCCTGGTGCTCGGGCTCCGCCTGCCAGAACGGGCCGGCCGGCGCCAGTTCCGTGACCACCTTGCCCGGCCACAGGCCCGACGCGTCGACGTCGGCGATGGTGTCGAGGGCGGTGGCTTTCTGCTCGTCGTTCGCATAGTAGATAGCAGAACGATAGCTGGTGCCCAGGTCATTGCCCTGGCGGTTGGCGGTGCTGGGATCGTGGATCTGGAAGAAAAATTCCAGCAGCTTGCGGTAGCTGATCACGGCCGGATCGAATGCGATTTCAATCGCCTCGGCATGGGTGCCGTGGTTGCGGTAGGTGGCATTGGGCACGTCGCCGCCGCTATAGCCCACGCGGGTATCGACCACGCCCGGCATCTTGCGGATCAGGTCCTGCATGCCCCAGAAACAGCCGCCGGCCAGGATTGCTTTCTCAGTTGCGCTCATCTTTGTTCCTTTGATGTGGTATCGGGTCAGATGACGTATGTGGCGACGACAGACTGTTTTCTCAACCTTGCCCGCACAGATTCCCAATCCGATCTATAATTTGCCTGTAGGAAAAATCATCCGACATCATTCCCCCATGCGCGCCCACCCTCCGCCCGCATTCGACTCTCCGGCCTGGCCCCAGCCGAAATCCCGCAACCACCCGGTTGCCACTGTTTCGATTGCACACCATGGCCCAGACTACCCCCATGAAACGCGTCCTGATCGTCGATGATAACTCGCAAGCCGCCGACGTGGCGTCCGAGCTGCTCGACCTGTACGGTTACCAGACTGCCGTGGCGTACGGCGGCGAGCAGGGCCTGCAGACGGCGCAGTCGTTCGCGCCCGATGTCATCCTGCTCGACCTCGGCATGCCCGGCATGGACGGCTTCCAGGTCGCTGCCGAGCTGCGGGCCCGCCCCGGCCTGCGCGACGTGGCGCTGGTGGCGTTTTCCGCCTGGGGCGACGCGGGCACCCGCCAGCGCACCCGCGCGGCCGGCTTCGACCTGCACCTGACCAAGCCCGCCACGCTGGAAGAAATCCTCGGCACCATTGCCGCCGTGTGCGACGCCAAGCCCGCAGGCACCACGGGCCATGCCTGATGCCGCCCAGCGGGCAAGTTGTGCTACTGTGGGCATACACCGTCCAGCCCAGGCAGGAAGCGCCATGACCGATCCGGAACCACCGTCCCGCCCCGACCGCACCCGCGCCATTGCCGTGGAGGCCGGCCTGGCCCTGCTGCAATCGGAAGGCCGGGCGGCGGCCGCGGCCTTCATGCAGGACGCGGGCGTGCCGCTGTCGGTGATCGCCCGCGTGCTTAACGAGCCGGACCGCCGGCGCACGGCCGCCCCGCCCTGACGCTGCCAGCTGCCAGCTGCCAGCTGCCGGCAGCGATCGGCAGTTACTGGTCGCCCACCAGCTGCAACGCGTCCACCGTCTTGTAGTCGTGCTGCAGGTTGTTGGCAAACGTGACTTTCACACCGTTGGCCTTGTAGGCTGTTTTCTCGAAGGTGCGCACGAACCAGGTGCGGT
>JBEVMD010000249.1:0-6549 GCA_040508835.1 Duganella sp.
GCCGCGCGCCAGCCCCAGCGCGCTGCGCTGGTCGCCGGCGCACGGCTGCGCCAGGGCCGCCTGCAATTGCGCGGCCAGGTCGTCGCGCCAGATCGCTTCCACGCCGCCCATGCGGTAATAATTTTCGGGGCCCGGCGCAAACACGGGATTGCTCTGCGCCAGCTCGGTCAGGCGTTCTTCCGGCACCTTGGTGATGCGCGCCATCGCGGGCAATCCCATCACGCGGATGGTGGCGTCGGGCAGCGCGTAGCAGGCATCGGCCATCAGGCCGCTGGTGATGAAGCCGCCCGACAGCGCCTGGTCGTACACCAGTCCCACGATCCTGTGGCCGTGGCGGCGCGCCAGGTCCACGCATTTGCCCAGGTGCGCCATGTAGCTGTTGATGCCCAACATCTCGTCGCGGTGGCGCAGGCGCTGGCCCTGGGTGTCGATCAGCATCAGGATCGGCTGCCCCGGGTTGTCGCGCACCGCCTGCAGGATGGCCCGCGCCTGGGCCAGCGCGATCTCCACGCCGATGGGCGTGTGGCCGGTGGTGCCGATCACGGTCACCGTGCTGCCGCCCACCTGGGCGGAGCCGCTCAGGAAGTCGTCCTGTTCGATAATGGCGTGCCCTTGCGGGAACAGCGTGTCCGCCAGTTTTTTCCAGTCCATGTCACACTCCTCGGCGGTGCGGCGCCGCTGCCGCAATAAAATCGTCCACTTCCAGCATCGGCACGCTGGCTGCGTCGGGCACGCCCAGCGCGGTCCAGATGTCGACCGGATCGGTCATGGCCCCGAAGCGTTCGAGCCGTTCGGCCAGCATGCGCTGCTCGGCTTCCAGCGCGGCCAGCGACAGCGCGGCCGGCTGGCCGGCAAGGGCGGCCACCGCTTCCTGCGCGGCGGCGCGGAAGGCGGCGATGTCGTCGGCCACGATGCGCTGGCAGTCGCCCAGCAGGTAGCGGTGCTTGCCGCCGGTGGTGCGCCATACCAGGGCGCGGTCGCGCGCATCGAATTCCTCCACGCCGCTGGCGGTCTCGATCACTTCCGGGCCCGACATCGCCAGCCGGCCTTCCTCCGACATGATCACCACGTTGGCGCAACGGGTGACGATGCCCATGCCGCCGAAGGCGCCGTTGGCGCCGCCCACCAGCACCACGACCGGAATGCCGGCATCGCGCGCATCGAGCAGGGCGCGCATCACTTCGGACACCGCGATCAAGCCCGCGTTGGCTTCGTGCAGGCGCACGCCGCCCGACTCCACCAGCAGCACCACCGCCGCCACGCGGTCGGCCACGGCGCGGCGCAGCAGTCCCACCAGCTTGGCGCCGTGCACCTCGCCCACGGCGCCGCCCATGAAGCCGCCCTCCTGGGCGGCGGTATAGACGGCCACGCCGCCCAGGCGCGCGCGGCCCACGGCCACGCCGTCGTCGAAGGCCACCGGCGCATCGAGCTGGCCCAGGTGGGGACTGACCACGCGCGCCGACGGCGGCAGGAATTCCTCGAAGCTGCCTGCGTCGAACAGCCGTTGCAGGCGTTCGCGCGCGGTCGCTTCCTGGTAACTGGCAGATGTGGGATATGCGTTCATGCGGCGTCTCCCAGCATGGTCTGCACGGCCTGGTCGAGCCGCAGGCTCACCACGGCGGGCGTGGCGCCCATGTCGTTGATCGAAATGCGGGCGTCGGCCAGCAGCCAGCGCTGGTGGAAGTCGTGCATCACGGCGGCCCAGATCGGGCCGAAGCCCACGGCGGCCGTGGTGATGGCGATGGTGCAGGCGCCGTCGAGCGCCGCAGGCTCGATCAGCACCTCGAGGTTGCCCGAGCCCACCACGCCCACCACCTGCGGTGACGCCTGCAGCCGGCGCGTGCCTTGCTCGAATCGGTAATTCAGGGTTTCCATGTTCGCTCCTTACCAGTTGCGGAAACGCTTGGGCGGCTGATACAGCCCGCCCGATGCGCGCACCAGGTCCTTCATGTTGCGGGCCGCCAGCAGGTCGCGCGTGGCGAGCCGCTTGTCGATGCCCAGGTCTTCGGCGCGGGTGATGATGCCGCGCTCGCGCAGCTGCTCCACCATGCGGGCGTCGCGGCCCAGTCCCACCGGGGTGTAGCCGGCCACGCCCCGTATCGCCTGCTCGCGCTCCTCGTCGGTGCGGCACAGCAGCAGGTTGGCAATGCCCTCTTCGGTGAGGATGTGGGTGACGTCGTCGCCGTAGATCATCACGGGCGGGATCGCCATCTTCGCCTGTTCCATCAGCGTCCAGGCGTCGAGTTTATCGACAAAGGCCGGCTGCATGTGTTCGCGGAAGGTCTCCACGATCTGCACTACCAGCTTCTGGCCGCGCGGGATGGTGTTGCGTCCCGCGCGCGCCTGCTCGCCGGCCTTGAGCCACGCCGGGCTGGCGTGGCGGCGCCCGCGCGCATCGGCGCCCATGTTGGAGGCGCCGCCAAAGCCGGAGATGCGCCCGGCGGTGGCGGTGGACGAATTGCCCTGCAGGTCGATCTGCAGTGTGGAGCCGATGAACATGTCGCACGCGTAGTGGCCCGCCGCCTGGCACATGGCGCGGTTGCTGCGCATGGTGCCGTCGGGGCCGATGGCAAAGACGTCGGGCCGCGCGTGGATGTAGTCTTCCATGCCCAGCTCCGAACCGAACGAGTGGATCGACTGCACGAAGCCCGCTTCGATGGCCGGGATCAGGGCCGGATGCGGATTGAGCGCCCAGTGCCGGCCGATCTTGCCGCGCAGGCCCAGCGACTCCGCGTACGTGGGCAGCAGCAGTTCGATGGCGGCGGTGTCGAAGCCGATGCCGTGATTCAGGCGCTGCACGCCGTATTCGGCATAGATGCCCTTGATGGCCATCATCGCCATCAGCACCTGGATTTCGGAGATCTGCGCCGGGTCGCGCGTAAAGAGCGGTTCGATGTAGTAGGGGCGCGGCGACTGCACCACGAAGTCCACCCAGTCGCCCGGCACGTCCACGCGGGGCACGTGGTCGACGATGCGGTTCACCTGCACGATCACGATGCCATTTTTAAAGGCGGTGGCTTCCACGATGGCGGGCGTGTCCTCGGTATTGGGGCCCGTGTACAGGTTGCCGTGACGGTCCGCCGACTCGGCAGCGATCAGGCACACGCGCGGCGGCAGGTCGATGAAGTAGCGGCTGAAGAGCTCCAGGTACGTGTGGATGGCGCCGATATTGAGTTTGCCGGCGGCGGCCAGGCGCGCCACGCGGGCGGCCTGCGGTCCGGAAAACGAAAAATCCAGTTTCGATGCGACGCCGCGCTCGAACACATCGAGGTGCGACGGCAGCGCCAGCACCGACTGCAGCATGTGCAGGTCGTGCACGCGCGCCGGGTCGAGGTTGGCCAGGGCGTGGCCGAGGAAGTCGGCCTGCTTCTGGTTATTGCCCTCCAGGCAAACGCGGTCGCCGCATTCGATCACCGCGTGCAGCAGGTCGGCGATGCGCGCGGCCGGCAGGCTTTTGCCCGCCAGGTCGCTGCCCAGTTCCTGGCCGGCGCGGGTCAATCTCGCAGCGCGATTCTGCTGCAGGGTGTTCCATGCGGCGACTGTCATTTTACTTGGCTCCCATAATCATGTCCGGCAGGCCCGTTGCGATGGCCGGGAACAGGCATAACAGCACCACTGCCACCAGCATCAACAACAGGAAGGGGAACACGCCCCAGATCACATCCTTGAGCGGAATGTCCGGGGCGATGTTCTTGATAACGAATATATTCAATCCCACGGGCGGATGGATCAGGCCCATCTCCATCACCACCGTCATCACGATGCCGAACCAGATCAGGTCGAACCCGGCGTCCTTCAACGGGGGCAGGATGATCGGCGCCGTCATCAGGATGATCGACACCGGCGGCAGGAAAAAGCCGAACACCACCACCATCAGCAGGATCACGGCCAGCAGCAGCCATTTCGACAGGTGCAGCTCCACCACCCAGTTGGCGGCCGACTGGCTGATGTGCAGGTAGCTCATCACGTAGGAGTACAGCAGCGACATGCCGATGATCAGCAGCAGCATGGTCGATTCCTTGATCGAGGAGCTGAGGATCGGCGACAAGTCCTTCGGCTTCCACACGCCGTAGATCGCCGCCAGCAGCACCAGCGCCAGCAGCGCGCCCAGGCCCGCCGTTTCGGAGGGTGTGGCAAAGCCGCCGTACAGCGCCACCATCACGCCGATCAGCAGCACGATGAACGGCAGCACGCGCGGCAGCATCTCCACCTTCTGGCGCAGGGTGAAATGCTCGTCCTCCAGGTAGGCGGATTTTGCTCCGCCCTGTTCGTAGATGGCCTTGGCAAGCCGGTACTCCTTGCGCGCCCGGTACATGGCGTAGCCGGCAAACAGCAGCACCAGCAGCACGCCGGGGCCGATCCCAGCCAGGAACAGGCGGCCCAGCGACTGCTCGGCGGCCACCGCATACAGGATCATCGTGATCGACGGCGGCAGCAGGATGCCCAGCGTGCCGCCGGCGGCGATGATGCCGGCCGCGAAACCGGGTGAGTAGCCGCGCCGGCGCATCTCCGGGATGCCGGCCGAACCGATGGCCGAGCAGGTGGCCGGCGACGAACCGGCCATCGCCGCGAACAGCGCGCACGCGAACACGTTGGCGATACCGAGGCCGCCGGGGATCTTGTGCATCCACGTGTGGATCGCCGAGTACAGGTCCTTGCCGGCCGGCGATTTGCCGATGGCCGCGCCCTTCAGGATGAACAGGGGGATCGACAGCAGGGTGATGGACGCCATTTCCTCGTACACGTTCTGGGTGATGGTGTCGAGCGACGAGGCGGGCATGCAGAAGTACATGAAGCCCGTGGCCACCACGCCCAGCGCGAACGCGATCGGCATCCCGGAAAACATCACCACCAGCGTGACGGCGCCGTACAGGGCGCCCAGGGTCAGGTCGCTCATGGCGCGCCCTCCGTGTGCGGTTTGTTGGTGAGCCGCGCCAGCGTTTGCAGCACGATCTGCAGCGCCAGCAGCGACATGCCGGCGGCCATCATCGCGTACGGTATCCACATGGGCGGCGCAAAGGTGGACGACGTGGTCTGGCCGTCCACCCAGGCTTCATGGAACAGGGTCCACGATTTCCAGGCGAAGAAGGCGCAGAACACGGCCGACACCACGTCCACCACCAGCAGGCGCGCGGCGTTCACGCGGCGCGGCAGCAGGGTGGCAATCGCCTCGATGCCGATATGGCCGCGCTGCGACTGCACGAACGCGGTGCAGAAGAACGTCACGCCCACCAGCATGAACACCGACGCCTCGTCCTGCCAGTCGGTGGGCGCATGGAAGAAGTAGCGCGACACCACCGAATAGGTCAGCACGCACGCGGTGAGCACCAGCGCGATCATCGACAGGAACATCAGGCCCCGGTTGAGGCGGTCGAGCAGGGCGGTGGCGGCGGCAATGGCGGCATTGTCGGGTGGCGCCGGGCCGCGCGCGGTACCGAGTTCGAAGCCGTGGCTCACAGGGTTTTCTCCGCCAGTTTGAGCAGCTTGGCGCAGTTGTCGTTCTTCTCGCCGTAGTCCTTCCACGCCGTGGTGCGGGCGATGTCCTGCCATTTTTTGAGCGCACCGGGATTGAGATCGGCCACCTTGGCGCCGGCCTTCTGGTACACATTGGCCACCCGGACGTCGTCCTCGCGGGCCGACTTGAGGCCGAACGCTTCCAGTTCCGCGCCCACGGTGAGGATGACCTGCTGCTGCTCCTTGGTCAGGCGGTCGAAGATCGCGCGCGACATCATCAGCGGCTCGAACATGAACCAGTACGCGCCGGCGCGGCCCGTGGTCAGCGCCTTCGACACTTCCTCGAGCCGGAACGAGATCAGCGACGTGGACGAGGTAAGCGCCGCCTCCATCGCGCCGGTCTGCATGGCCGCGTAGATTTCATTGGACGGCAGCGACACCACGGCGGCGCCGGCGGCCTTGAGGATCAGGTCCATCTCGCGCGAGCCGCCGCGGATCTTGAGGCCACGGGCGTCCTCGGGATCGACCACCGGCTTGGTGCGCGAGGCCACGCCGCCGGCCTGCCAGATCCAGCTCACCAGCACGATGCCTTTTTCGTAGAGGATGCGGCTCAATTCCTTGCCCACTTCCGCGTTCTTCCAGCCATAGGCCTGTTCGTACGACGTCACCAGTCCCGGCATCAGGCCGATGTTGACCTCCGGGACTTCGCCGCCCGCATACGACAGCGGCACCAGCGACAGGTCCAGCGCGCCCTTGCGCATGGCCGAGAACTGGGCATTGGTCTTCATCAGCGACGAACCGGGATAGATCGCAAACTTGAGCGAGCCCTTGGAGCGTTTTTCCACCTCGGCGGCAAACATGCGCGTCATGCGGTCGCGGAAGTCGCCTTCGGTGAGGGTGCCGCCGGGGAACTGGTGGGAAATCTTCAGCGTCGTGGGCGACTGCGCGTGGGCGCGCGTGCCGGCGAGCGCGGCGGGAATCGTGGCGAGGGCGCCGGCAACGATCCGGCGACGGGTGACGTTCATGTTTTCCTCCTGGGACCGCGGGACGTTTTTCGGCATGCAGGACGGGCTCGCCCTGTATACAAGCAAGAAT
>JBEVMD010000262.1:0-7704 GCA_040508835.1 Duganella sp.
ACTGGAACCAGCCAGCAAGTTGCCGTACTGCCGCACTCAACAGAAAGAAATCGGCGCCGCGTACGCCGATTTTTACGCTCCCTTGTTGCGCTCCTGCGTCACCTTTATTTGAAGAAATTCCCAACGTGCAAAGCTTTATTCGGGAAACTGGTGCGCATTCCAATCAACTGCACCGCAGCAATTTTTGCCCGTGACGCGCAGCTTGTCGCCCTGCTATGATCGTGCGCTTGTGCGCTGCGTTCGGCAGGTCGTCCTGCTGCGGCAGCATTTTTTTGGCGTTTAAATACGAAAGAGACCGACATGGCCCGTCCTCACCTGCTTGCTGTTGCCGCCGCGCTGGGCATCGCCTTTGCGCAACCCGTCCTGGCTGCGCCTGCTTCCGCACTGGCTGGCAATCCGCTGGCCACCGCCAGCACGCTGCCGTTCCAGTACCCGGCGTTCGACAAGATCAAGGATGAGCATTTCCTGCCGGCCTACGCCGAAGGCATGAAGATCCACCTGAAGGAAATCGAGGCCATTGCCAACAGCAAGGCGCCTGCCACGTTCGACAACACCATCGTGGCGATGGAAAAATCGGGCGCGCTGCTCACCCGCGTGCAAACCACGTTCGGCAACCTGCAAGGCGCCAACACCAACGACAAGCTCGATGCGATCGACAGCGAAATGTCGCCCAAGCTGGCGGCCCACGCCGACGCCATCTACCTCAATCCGAAACTGTATGCGCGCGTGAAATCGCTGTACGACAAGCGCGACACGCTCAAGCTCGATGCCGAATCGAAGCACCTGCTGGAACGCTACAACACCGACTTCGTGCGCGCCGGCGCCAAGCTGTCCGCGGCCGACAAGGAAAAGCTGCGCGACCTCAACGGCAAGCTGGCCACGCTGCAAACGTCGTTCACCCAGAACGTGCTGAAGGAAATCAACGCGTCCGCGCTGCTGGTCGACACGCGCGAAGAGCTCGACGGCATGAGCGCTGCCGAGATCGACGCCGCCGCTGCGGCCGCCAAGGCCAAGGGCAAGGACGGCAAGTTCCTGATCGCGCTGGTCAACACCACCGGCCAGCCGCCGCTGGCCGTGCTCACCAAGCGCAAGGTGCGCGAGAAGCTGATGGCCGTGTCGCTGGAACGGGGCAGCCATGGCAGCGAATTCGACAACCGCCAGTTGGTGCTGCAAATCGCCAAGGCCCGCGCCGAGAAAGCCACGCTGCTGGGCTACCAGAACTTTGCCGCCTACTCGCTGGAGGACCAGACCGCGCACGACACGGCCGCCGTCAACAAGCTGCTGACGGAACTGGCCACGCCGGCCGTCAACAACGCCAAGAAAGAAGCGGCCGATCTGCAGGCCGTGATCGACGCCGACAAGCAGGGCTTCAAGGTGGGGGCAGCCGACTGGGCCTATTACACCGACAAGGTGCGTGCCCAGCGCTTCGCATTCGACGAGAACCAGTTGAAGCCCTATTTCGAACTCGATAACGTGCTGATCAACGGCGTGTTCTTTGCCGCGACCAAGCTCTACGGCATCACCTTCAAGGAACGCAAGGACCTGCCGGTGTACAACCCGGACGTGCGCGTGTTCGACGTGTTCGATGCCGACGGCAAGCAGCTGGCCATTTTCCTGGCCGATATGTACGCGCGCGGCAACAAGCAGGGCGGCGCCTGGATGAACGAGTACATTTCGCAGTCCTCGCTGCTGGGCACGAAATCGGTGGTGGCCAATCACCTCAATATTCCCAAGCCGCCAGCGGGCGAACCGACCCTGCTGACGTTCGATGAAGTCACCACCGCGTTCCACGAATTCGGCCACGCGCTGCACGGCATGTTCTCCAACGTGAAGTATCCGCGCTTCTCGGGCACCAGCGTGCCGCGCGACTTCGTCGAGTATCCGTCGCAAGTCAACGAAATGTGGGCCATCTGGCCGGAAGTGCTGGCCAACTACGCCAAGCACTACAAGACCGGCGCGCCGATGCCGAAAGAGCTGCTGGACAAGGTCATCGCCTCGAAAAAATTCAACCAGGGTTTCAAGACCACCGAATACCTGTCGGCATCGCTGCTGGACCAGCGCTGGCACCAGCTGACCCCGGCGCAAATCCCGACCGACGTGCTGGGCTTTGAAGCGACATCGCTGCATGACCTGGGCGTGGACTTCCCACCGGTGCCGCCGCGCTACCGCACCACGTACTTCTCGCACAGCTTCTCGGGCGGTTACTCGGCCGGCTACTATGCCTACCTGTGGTCCGAAAAGCTCGATGCCGATACCGTCGAATGGTTCCACGAGAAGGGCGGCCTGAAACGCGAAAACGGCGACTGGTTCCGCAGCAAGCTGCTGTCGCGCGGCGGCACCGACGACGCCATGAATTTGTTCCGCAACTTCCGTGGCCGCGATCCGGTCATCGAACCGCTGCTGGAACGCCGTGGCCTGACCGGCAAGTAATGTCGCTCCAACCCGCACACCCCCGGCAGTTCGGGGTGCGGGGTTCTAAATATTCGAAGGAACACCATGAATCGCACCAACCTGATCATTGCCGCCAGCATCGCCGCCATCTGCGGCGTTGCCCATGCCGCCACGGCGGAACCGGCGTCCATGCTCCCGGCGAGCAATCCGTTCGCCAAGCCCAGCCCGCTGCCTTACGGCTACCCGCAGTTCGACAAGATCAAGGACGAGGATTACGCGCCGGCGTTTGCCGAAGGCATGCGCCAGCAGGCGGCCGAGATCGAAAAAATCGCCAACAACAAGGCCCCGGCCACGTTCGAGAACACCATCGTGGCGATGGAAAAATCGGGCCGCCTGCTGGCGCGCGTGTCCAGCGTGTTCGGCAACCTGTCCGGCGCCAACACCAACGACACGTTCAAAGCGCTGGAACGCGACCTGTCGCCCAAGCGCTCGGCCCATGGCGACGCCATCCGTCTGAACGCGAAACTGTACGCGCGCATCGCATCGCTGTACGACCAGCGCGACAAGCTGCATCTCGATGCGGAATCGAAGTATCTGCTCGAGCGTTACCACACCGACTTCGTGCGCGCCGGCGCCAAGCTGTCCGACGCCGACAAGGACAAGCTCAAGGCCATGAACGCGCAGCTGGCCAAGCTGCAAACCACGTTTGCCCAGAACGTGCTGGAAGAAGCCAATGCGTCTGCGCTGATCGTCGATACCCGCGCAGAGCTGGCCGGCATGACCGACAAGGCCATCGACGCCGCCGCCAAGGTGGCTGCCGCGCGCGGCCTGGAAGGCAAGTTCGCCATTCCCGTGGTGAACACCACCGGCCAGGCCAACCTGGCCGTGCTGACCAACCGCACCACGCGCGAAAAGCTGATGGCCGCATCGCTGGCCCGTGGCAGCCACGGCGGCAAGTACGACAACACGGCCGTGGTGCTGGAACTGGCCAGGCTGCGCGCCGAAAAGGCCGCGCTGCTCGGCTACGCCAGCTTTGCCGCCTACTCGCTGGAAGACCAGACTGCGCGCACGCCGGAAGCGGTCAACGAGCTGCTGTCCGCGTTTGCCCGCCCGGCTGTCGCCAATGCCAAAAAAGAGGGCGCCGAGATCCAGCAGGTGATTGACAAGGAAAACGGTGGCAAGGGGAATAGCTTCGAGTTGGCCGCACACGACTGGTCGTTCTACAGCGACAAGGTCCGCGCCGAGCGCTTCAATTTCGACCAGAACCAGCTCAAGCCCTACTTTGAGCTGAACAGCGTGCTGACCAACGGCGTGTTCTTTGCCGCCAACAAGGTGTACGGCCTGACGTTCAAGGAACGCAAGGACCTGCCCGTGTACAACCCGGACGTGCGCACATTCGACGTGTTCGACGCCGACGGCAAGCAGCTGGCCATTTTCATCGCCGACTTTTATGCGCGCAGCAACAAGCGCGGCGGCGCCTGGATGAATGCGTATGTGTCGCAGTCGTCGCTGATGGGCACGCACCCGGTGGTGGCCAACCACCTCAACATTCCAAAACCGAACGACGGCGAGCCGACCCTGCTCACGTACGACGAGCTGCGCACCATGTTCCACGAGTTCGGCCATGCGCTGCACGGCATGTTCTCCAACGTCAAATACCCGCGCTTCTCGGGCACGGGCGTGCCGCGCGATTTCGTCGAGTTCCCGTCGCAGGTCAACGAAATGTGGTCGGTGCAGCCGGAAGTGCTCGCCAACTACGCCAAGCACTACCAGACCGGCGCGCCGATGCCGCAGGAATTGCTGGACAAGGTGATCGCGTCCAAAAAATTCAATGAAGGCTTCCGCACCACCGAGTACCTGGCCGCCGCCATGCTGGACCAGAAATGGCACCAGTTGGGCGTATCGCAAATCCCCACCGACGTGCTGGGCTTCGAAGCCGCCTCGCTCAAGGCGGCCGGGGTCGACTACGCGCCGGTGCCGCCGCGCTACCGCACCACGTATTTCTCGCACGTGTTCTCAGGCGGCTATTCGGCCGGCTACTACGGCTACCTGTGGGCCGAGCGCCTCGATGCGGAAACGGTATTGTGGTTTAACGAAAACGGCGGCATGCTGCGCAAGAACGGCGATTACTTCCGCAAGATGCTGCTGTCCAAGGGCGGCACCATGGATGCGATGCAGATGTTCCGCGCCTTCCGCGGCCATGATCCGCGCGTGGAGCCGTTGCTGGAGCGCCGTGGCTTGACCGAGAAGTAAGCAGCGTTAAGAACCGTACCGGGGCTGGACGCGATGTATGTCAGAATCGGGTTCAGCCCCAAGCTATTTTTGGAAGACAACATGAGTAACGATTTGCACGGCGTCACGCTGGAAGCGATGGTCACGCGTCTGCAGGCCCATTACGGCTGGGACCAACTGGGACGCAAGATCGACATCAACTGTTTCATCAGCGATCCCAGCGTCAAGTCCAGCCTGAAATTTTTGCGCCGCACGCCGTGGGCAAGAGCGCAGGTGGAAGAGCTGTATCAAACCACCACATTTGCCGATTGAATAACAAGGATACGGACATGGACAGTCATCTCAAGCAATCACTGCAAGACCTGCAAGGCAAGCTCGCTTCCGCCGGCCCGGTGGACGAAGAACTGAAAAGCCTGCTGACGCGCCTTGATGGCGACATCCACTCGCTGCTGGTGCGCCGCCAGGGCCTCGGCATGGCGGCCGCGTCGCCCGCCGTGGCAGGCGTTGCCACCGTGCCGCCCGCCATCGACGCGGCGCCGGAGCTGGAAGAAAGCACCACCTATGGGCTGGCCGAGCGCACCCAGGAAATCTCCGCCAAGTTCGCCGCCCAGCATCCGACGCTGGAACCGGCCCTGCGCGAGCTGGGACGCATCCTGTCCAATATGGGTATTTAAACTCCGCACGGCCAGTGCCGGGGGCAGGCGTATTGCCACAGGGATCGTAGGGTTTTACTTGGCACTTTCGTCACAAGTGATTGAAAAGTAAAAGAATTTTTCAGGGCCCGGTGAGCGGCGGACAGGCATTTCCGGTACAATGCCGTCCGATATGATCTCCCCTACCAATTTATTTGCGACCGTTCCCAAGCGGTCTGCCCGCGCTGCCGTAGCGCCTTTCCTGCCGATGTCCCGCGCGGAGATGGATGTGCTCGGCTGGGACGAGTGCGACGTGATCCTGATCACGGGCGACGCCTATATCGACCATCCCAGCTTCGGCATGGCGCTGGTCGGCCGCCTGCTGGAAGCGCAAGGCTTCCGCGTCGGCATTATTTCGCAGCCCGACTGGCATTCGGCCGACGCCTTCCGCGCGCTCGGCAAGCCACGGCTGTACTTCGGCGTTACCGCCGGTAATATGGATTCGATGGTCAACCGCTACACGGCCGACCGCAAGATCCGCTCCGACGACGCCTACACCGCCAATGGCGAACCGAATAAACGCCCGGACCGCGCCGTCACCGTGTACGCCCAGCGCTCGCGCGAAGCGTATCCCGGCACGCCGGTCGTGATCGGTTCCATCGAAGCATCGCTGCGCCGCATCGCCCACTACGATTACTGGTCCGATAAAGTGCGCCGCTCCGTGCTCACCGATTCCAAGGCCGACATCCTGATCTTCGGCAACGCCGAGCGGGCGCTGGTGGACCTGACCCACCGCATGGCAGCCGGCGAAGACATCAAGACCATCCGCGACCTGCGCGGCACGGCGTTCCTGGTGCCGGGCGGCTGGCTGCCCAGCGAGGAGTGGGGCGTGCACAACAGCACCCGCATGGACACGCCGGGCAAGATCGATCCGCCGATCGACCCGTACATGATGGTGAGCCAGAACACGTCGTCGTGCGCCACCGACAACGCGCCCAAGGCCGCCGCTGGCGCCGAAGTGAACGAAGCGATGGTCGAGCCGAAGCCGGTGGCCGACCTTGCACCGGTCGCACCGGTGGTGGCCGCCCCCGCTGCCCCCGCTGCCGGCGTGGTCAAGACCATCCGTTTCATGAGCCGCGAAGACCGCCTGGCCATGGAAAAGGAAAAGCACACCAAGACCGTGGTGCGGCTGCCGTCGTTCGAGACCGTCAGTGCCGATCCGGTGATGTATGCGCACGCCTCGCGCGTGTTCCACCTGGAATCGAATCCCGGCAACGCCCGCGCCATGGTGCAGGCGCACGGCGAGCGCGACGTGTGGATCAATCCGCCGCCGCTGCCGCTGCGCATGGACGAGATGGATGGCGTCTATGACATGAACTATGCGCGCGCGCCGCACCCGTTCTATGGCAAGGCCCGCATTCCGGCGTGGGAAATGATCCGTTTTTCGGTCAATATCATGCGCGGCTGCTTTGGCGGCTGCACGTTCTGCTCGATTACCGAGCACGAAGGCCGCATCATCCAGAGCCGTTCGGAACCGTCGATCCTGCGCGAAATCGAACACATCCGCGACAAGACCAAGGGGTTTACGGGCACCATTTCCGACCTTGGCGGTCCTACCGCGAATATGTACCGGCTGGCCTGCAAGGATCCGAAAATCGAGGAAACCTGCCGCCGCCTGTCGTGCGTGTACCCGTCGATCTGCGTCAACCTCGGTACCGACCACAGCAAGCTGATCTCGCTGTACCGCAAGGCGCGCGCGATTCCGGGCGTGAAAAAAATCCTGATCAGCTCGGGCCTGCGCTACGACATCGCGGTCCGTTCGCCCGAGTACGTGAAGGAACTGGTCACCCACCACGTGGGCGGCCTGCTGAAAATCGCGCCGGAACACACGGAAGAAAACACGCTGTCGAAGATGATGAAGCCGGGCATCGGCGCTTACGACGAGTTCAAGGAAATGTTCGAGCGCTTCTCGCTGGAAGCGGGCAAGAAGCAGTACCTGATTCCGTACTTCATCGCCGCCCACCCGGGCACGACGGATCTCGACATGCTGAACCTGGCGCTGTGGCTGAAGAAGAACAACTTCAAGCTCGACCAGGTGCAGACCTTCATGCCCACGCCGATGGCCATGGCCACCACCATGTACCACTCGCGCAAGAATCCGTTGCGCAAGGTGACGGCAGACTCGGAAGTGGTGGAAACGGCCCGCAGCGGCAAGGTCCGCCGCACCCACAAGGCGTTCCTGCGCTACCAGGACCCGGAAAACTGGCCGATCCTGCGTGAGGCGCTGGTCGCGCTCGGTCGCGCCGACCTGATCGGCAATGGCGAAAAGCACCTGATTCCGGCCTGGTCGGCGGGCGAAGCCAACAGCAAGCCGAACACGGAGGGCCGTCGCGGACCGGCGTCGGCGCTGCCGCTGCCCGGCACCGCCAAGGGGCCCAGGGGGAGCACC
>JBEVMD010000276.1:0-11617 GCA_040508835.1 Duganella sp.
GCCGCCGCCTGGCTCAGGCGCCGCACATTGGCCGCGCCGTGCGCGGGCGGCATATCCCAGTCCAGCAATACCAGATCCACCGGGGCGCCGTCCTGCACGGCCTGCACGGCCGCGTCGGCCGAGTCGGCCGCGACCACCGTCAGGCCGGCGCTGTGCAACTGCCGTTCGAGCATGGTGCGCGCCGCCGCGCTGTCGTCGACCACCAGCACCCGCCGGCCGCCGAAGGCCGGCGCTGCTGCTGGCTCTCCCGGCAAGCTGGGCAGCGCCACGCCGAACTGGAAGCAGCTGCCGCTGCCGGGCGTGCTGTCCACGCCGATCACCCCGCCCATGGCGCGCACCAGCTGCTGCGAGATCGCCAGGCCCAGCCCGGTGCCACCGTACAGCCGGGTGGTGCTGCTGTCGGCCTGGCTGAACGCGTGGAACAGGCGCTGCTGCTGCTCGGCGCTGATGCCCACGCCGGTATCGGACACGGCAAAGCGCAGCGCGACCGCGCCAGGCGCGACCGGATCGGCAGGCAGCGCGCCGGCGGCGGCCCGCGTCACGTGCAGCACGATATGGCCGCGCGCGGTGAACTTGAGGGCGTTGCCCACCAGGTTGATCAACACCTGGCCCAGCCGCAGCGGATCGCCGCACAGGCGCGCGGGCACGTCGGGATCGGCCCACGCCACCAGTTCCAGGCCTTTTTCCGCCGCGCGCCACGAGAACAGGTCGGCCACCTGGTCCAGCACGTCGGCCAGGTCGAACGCCACGCTTTCCAGCGCCAGCTTGCCCGATTCGATCTTGGAAAAATCGAGCACGTCGTCGATGATGCCCAGCAGGTTCTTGCCGGCGCGGTCGATCTTGTGGAAATACTCGTGCGGCTTGGCCGGCAGATCGAGGTGCGCGCCCAGGCCGGCAAAGCCCAGGATGGCGTTCATCGGGGTGCGGATCTCGTGGCTGATGTTGGCCAAAAAATCGCTCTTGGCGCGGGTGGAGGCCTCGGCGTCGGCGCGCGCCTGCTGGATGGCGCGGATCGCGTGGGCTTTCTGGAACGCGGAAATAAACGGTTCCTTGAGCGCCTTGAACATCTCCAGGTCGGCCTCGGCAAACGCCTGCTCCTGCTCGAACACCAGGTAGCCCTGCACCTGCTGGCCGATGCAGATGCGCACGGCCAGCACGGCGCCGCCGCGGCTCAGGTACATCTCGGGCATGACCACCTCGGCCGCATCGACCAGCAGCGCCTGCGCCTCGGTGAGCGGCATGGCGCTGCACGGCGGCGCCACGCTGGTCTGCCAGCTGGCGTGCACCGTCAGCTGTTCCGCGCCCGGCTCGCAGATCAGCGCGCAGGCGCCGCTGACCTGGCCGATGGCGCTCGACTCGAGCAGGATCGCCTGCAGCAGCGCGTCGAATTCGAGCTGTTCGTTGATGGACTTGACGATGGCGTGCACCCGCGCCAGGTGGCGCGTGCGCGCATACACCTGCTGCTGCAGCACCACCTTGGCGTGCTCGAGCTGGCGGATGCGGCGCCGGTACAGGGCCCAGCCCAGCAGCAGCACGCCCAGCACCGCGCCCGAGCGCGCCCACCAGGTCTGGTACCAGGCCGGCAGGAAGTGCAGCGCCACGGTCAGCTCGTGCGGACTCCAGGCGCCGTCGCGGTTGCTGCCGCGCAGGTGCAGCGTGTACGTGCCGGGCGCCACGTTGGCATAAGTGGCGCTGCGGTGGTTGGCGTCGGCCTCCACCCAGTCCTTGTCGTAGCCTTCCAGCCGGAAACCGTAGCGGTTGCGCGCGCTGGCGGAAAAGTCGAGCGACGCCACTTCGATATTCACGCTGCGGGTGCCGGCGGGAATCGCCAGCCCCGGCCCGCCGGCCGCCAGCACCGGCGCGGCCGGCACGCTGCGTTTGTCGAGCTGTACGGCGCTGACGGCCAGCTGCGGCTGGAACGTCCAGGGCTGCGCCAGCGTCTGGCGCACCACCACGTAGCCGCCCGACGTGCCGAACACCTGCTCGCCGTGGGCGGTCTGGCCGGCCGCGCCGCTGAAGTACGACTGGAACACCAGCCCGTCCGGCCGGCCGAACGCTTGCGCGCGCAGCGTGTCGGGATCGATCACGGCCAGGCCGTTGCCGGTGGACGTCCACATGCGCCCGGCCGGGTCGCGCCGCAAGGTGCTGGCCAGCTTGTTGGGCAGGCCGTCGGCCGCGCCGAGCCGGCGAAACAGCGGCGCGCCGTCGGCCGTGCTGCCGGTGAGCACGGCAATGCCGCCGCCATTGGTGGCCACCCACAGCCGTCCCTGGCGGTCGAAAGCCAGCGCGTTGACCAGCCCCGGCGGCAAGCCGTCGCTGCGCGCCGGTTCCGGCAGGATTTGCCCGGCGCGGCCGCTGGCCGGATCGAAGCGATTGAGGCCGTTGCGGGTGCCCACCCACAGCACGCCGTCGGGACCTTCGAGCAGGGCCGTCACGCGGCTGTCGGTGAGCCCGCCGGCCGACGCCGGCCCCTGGCGGTAAGCCTTGACGGTGCCGGCGCGCGGATCGTAACGCAGCAGCCCGTTGGGCGTACCCAGCCACAGCACGCCGTCGCGCCGCACGATGCTGCCGATGCGCGGCTGCGCCTCGTGCTGCGGCAGCGGCACCCGCCGCACGCGCGTGCCCTGGCCGCTGGTGTGGTACAGCCCGACCAGGGTGCCGATCCAGGCGTCGTTCGGCTCGGCCTCGGTCATGGACAAAATCAGGCTGGCAGGCAGCGCGGTGTCCGGCTGCAGCGGATCGGGACGCAGGCCCGCGCGGCGCGTGGCGTCCGGCGCAATCAGGTCGATGCCCTGGTCGGCCAGCGCCACCCACAGGCGGCCGCTGCTGTCTGTCATGAACGCGGAGGCGGAAATCTCGGGCAGGCCCACGCCGTCGAGGATGGTGTCGAAGGTGCGGTTGTGCGGGTGATGGGTGTCGACGCCGCGCTCGTTGGCCACCCACACCAGCCCGCTACGGTCGCGCCACAGCGCCGCCACCCGGTCGCTGCCCAGGCTGACGGCCACGGCGGGCCGGTGCGTGATGTTGCGGCGGCTGCCGCCAAACACGTCGAACTCGAGGATGCCGTCGCCGTAGGTGCCGGCCCACCACTGGCCCGGCACGGTCTCGGTCAGCGACAGCACCATGGCCTGCCGCCGGCCCGGGTCCGCCGGCGCCAGCAGGCGCGCGCGCCCGTCGACGGCGTCCGCCAGGCCCACGCCGCTGTGGTGGGTGCCGAACACCACGCCGCCCTGCGGGTTGGCGCTCAGCGACAGCACGGCGTCGTCGATGCCGGCGATGTCCACGACCTGGCCGCTGGCGGCGTCGCGCCGGGCCAGGCCGGCGTCGGAACCGATCCACAGCGTGCCCTGGCGGTCGAGCAGCAGGGCGCGGATCTGGTCGTGGCGGTGGCCCCCCGGCGCACCCACCGAGCGCGGGTAATGGCGCACGGCGCCGGCAGCGTCGAGGTAATCGAGCCCGCCGGCGGTGCCCACCCACAGGCCGCCGTCGGCATCGCTGGCCATCGCATACACGGCGGGACTGACCAGCTGGCCGGCCCCCACCCGCACGAAGCGTTCGCGCAGCTTGTCGTACCAGGCCAGGCCGTCGGTGCTGGTGCCCACCCACAGCCGGCCCTGGCGGTCGACGTGCAGGGTCTGGATGAAGTCGCCAGGCAGCGAGTGGGGGTCGGCAGCATCGAAATAAAAATTGCGCATCTGGTAGCCGTCCCACCGACCGAGCCCGCCCTGCGCGCCAAACCACATGAAGCCGTCGCCGTCCTGGGCCACGCTCATCACGATGGCGCTGGGGAAGTTGCGCTCGGCGGGCGCCAGATGTTCGAACACCACCGGCGCCAGCGCATGCCAGCGGTCGGGTTCGGCAGCGGCGTGCAGCGGCGTGCAGGTGAGGCTGGCGAGCAAGGCGGCAGCAGCGGCGAGGACGGTGAGTTTAGCCACAAAAATCGATGTCAGAGTACCGTGAGTTTTCCCTCAGGCCTGGGTGGGCAGGGTAATGCATCGTAAAGCAAACGCGGTGCTTGCGCCATGCATAACAGCCATCTGCAAGTCACACGCGATTGAATCGTATGCCTTTAGTAATACTGTTGCCATTCTTGAACATTAATAGGAAAATTCTTACGACACTTGGTTTTTCCACGCCGCGCACTAGGATGACATGAAACCACTCGGTATCAAGGCCAAGGTTGCACTCGCTACCAGCATCACCTCGATCCTGATGATCGCGCTGGTGACCGTGGTGCAGATGCAACGCGTCAAACAGGATTTCACGCGCGTCCTGTACGCCCAGCAAACGGCGCTGGTGACCCGCACCGCCGACGAGCTGGACGAAAAACTCACCGCGCTGCTGGGCATTGTCGCCTTCTCCGCGCACAACCAGCCGGCCGGCGTCGACGCCTCCGCCGAACGCCTGCGCGCCTACTACCAGGACCGCGCCATGCTGTCGCTGTTCGACGACCTGATGGTTTTCGGTCCCGACGGCAAGACCATTGCCGACCTGCCCGCCGTGCCGGGCCGGGTTGGCATGGACGTGTCCGACCGCGACTACTTCAGGCAGGTGCTGTACACCCGCAAGCCGATGATCACCGAACCGGTGATCGGCAAATACCACAAGGAGCCGATCGTGCAGATGATCGCGCCCGTGCTCAACGAGCAGGGCGAGGTGGTGTGCGTGCTGGCCGGCGTGCTGCGCCTGTACAAGAACAATTTTCTCGGCCACCTGCGCAACGCCAGGGTGGGCGGCAGCGGCTATTATTTTGCCCTCACGCGCGGCGCCAAGCCGCTGTACGTGCTGCACCCGGACGCCAACCGCCTGCTGCAGCCGCGCGGCGCCGACGCCAACCGCGCCACCACGCTGGCGCTGCAGGAAGGTTTCGAAGGCACCATCGACAGCGTGGACAACGAGGGCCGCGACCTCGTCAACAGCTACAAGATGCTCAAGTCGGTGGACTGGCTGCTGGGCATATCGATTCCCGCCAACGAAGCGTATGCGGCATTCGACGGCGTGCTGACGCGCCTGGTGCTGTGGGGCGGACTGGCGTCGCTGCTGGCGGCGCTGCTGATCGGCGGCCTCGCCTCGCGCCTGCTGGCGCCACTGGTGCGGCTGCGCAACGCGATTGTCGCCCTGCGCGGCAGCACGGCGGAATTCGCCCCGCTGCCGGTGCACGCCAACGACGAAGTGGGCCAGCTGACGGCCGCCTTCAACAACCTGATGCGCGAACGGCAGGCGGCCGATACCCGCCTGCAAAGCGTGCTCGAATATGCACCGAACCCGATCATCGTGGTGGGCATGGACGGCCGCATCGAAACCATCAACCGCGAAGGCGAGCGCTGCTTCGGTTACCACCGCGACCAGCTGCTGGGCCAGCAAATCGAGGTGCTGGTGCCGGCAGCCCAGCGCGGCCGCCACGCCAGCCACCGCGAGCATTTTTTTGCCGAGCGTCTCAGCGCCGAACCGGTGCGCATGGGCCGCGGCGCCGTGCTGCACGGCCTGCGCAGCGACGGCACCGAATTCCCGGTCGAGATCAACCTGAGCGCGGTGCGCACCGACCAGGGCACCAAGGTGCTGGCCGTGATTGCCGACATCACCGAGCCGCACCGCCTGCGGCTGGAAGTGGAGGCGCGCGCCGAGGAACTGCAGCGCGAGCGCGACCGCGCCGAGGCCGCCAACCGCGCCAAGAGCGAATTCGTGGCCAACATGAGCCATGAAATCCGCACCCCGATGAACGCCGTGCTGGGCATGGTCTACCTGCTGGGCAATACCCAGCTCACGGCCCAGCAGCGCAAGTATTTGAACATGGTGCGGGTATCGGGGCAGTCGCTGCTGGGCATCCTCAACGACGTGCTCGATTATTCGAAAATCGAGGCCCGCCACATGGCTGTCTCGCCCGTCGAATTCAACCTCGACGACACCATGAATTCGCTGGCCACCACCATGACCATGAACGCGGGCGACAAGGAAATCGAGCTGGCCATCGCGGTGGCCCCGGATGTGCCCAGGCACCTGCGCGGCGACGCCCTGCGGCTGCAGCAAATCCTGGTCAACCTGGCCGGCAATGCGATCAAGTTCACGGCCCAGGGCGAGGTGGTGGTGTCGATCGGCCTGGAGCGCCAGGAAGGCCGCCAGGCGCTGCTGCGCTTCGAGGTGCGCGACACCGGCATGGGCATGACCGACGACCAGCTGGGGCAGTTGTTCAACGCGTTTTCGCAGGGCGATCAAAGCATCACGCGGCGCTTTGGCGGCACCGGGCTGGGGCTGACCATCACCCGCCGCCTGATCGAACTGATGGGCGGCCAGATCGCCGTCAGCAGCGTGCTGGGGGAAGGATCGCGCTTCTGGTTCAGCCTGCCGTTCGACGTGCTGCCGGAGCCGGCCGAGCAGCGGCGCCGTCCCGCCATCGGCGAACTGCGCCTGCTGGTGGCCGACGACAGCGACACCAGCCGCGCCCTGATCGCGCAAATGATCCGCGCCTGGGGCTGGCAAGCCGACGAAGTGACGTCGGGCACTGCCGCGCTGGAACACTTCCGCGCCAGCCTCGATGCGCAGCAGCCGTACGACGTGGTGCTGGCCGACTGGCACATGCCGGGGCTCGACGGTCTGGCCACGGCGCGCGGCATCCGCGCCGCCGCGCCCGATAGCGGCCAGCCGGTGGTGGTGATGGTCAACGCCTTTGCCCGCGACCGGCTGGAAGAGATTTCCGCCGCGCCCGAGGTGGACGCGGTGCTGGTCAAGCCGATCACCAGCTCCAACCTGTTCGACGCGCTGCAGGAGGCGCTGGTGACCAAGGGCGACACGGGGCTGCAGGCAGCAGCCGAGGGCGGCATCGAAGGCACGCTGGCCGGCTGCCGCCTGCTGCTGGTGGAAGACAACGTGGCCAACCAGGCGGTCGCGTGCGGCATGCTGGAACTGGCGGGCGCCAGCGTGGACGTGGTGGACAACGGCCAGCAGGCCGTGGACCGCCTGAGCGTGCGCCAGGGCGAATACGACCTGGTGCTGATGGACATGCAGATGCCGGTGATGGACGGTTTTACGGCCACCCGCATCCTGCGCCAGGAACTCAAATTGACGCTGCCGATCGTGGCGATGACGGCCGGCGTGCTCGAATCCGAGCGCGAGCGCAGCGTCACGGTGGGCATCACGGCCTTCATACCGAAACCGATCGAGGTCGAGGAAATGCTGGCCGTGCTGCTGCGCCACCTGCCTAAAAAGCCGGCCGCCGCGACCACGCCCGCGACCGCGCGGGCCGCCCCAGCAGCGCCAGCCCTTCCACCCGCCGCGGCGCCGGCGCCGCGCCCGGCCGCCGCCGTCAAGCTGGTGGCCGCCACCGTCCCGGACCAGGCCGCCAACGTCTTCAACGTGGACAAACTGATGAGCGTGATGGGCAAGGACGCCAAGGGCCGCGCGGTGATGATCAAGATGGTGCGCGGCGCCATCGAAAGCGGCATGGCGCCGGCCGACGAGGCCGGCAAAGCGCTGCAGGAAGGCCGGCTGCGCGACGCCGCCCGCCAGTTCCACAGCCTGCGCGGCGCCGTAGGCGTGCTGGGCGCACGGCGCCTGATCCAGGCCACCATCGACGCCGAAGATGCCATCAACGGCCAGCGCGACGACGAGATCGACGCGCTGTACCAGGCGGTGCGCACGGAACTGGCCGCCACGCTGGCCGAGGCCGGCGCCTGGCTCGACGGCCAGCCGGCGTAGCGGCGCCCAGACGTCCCGCACCAGACGTCCCGCACCAGAGCTCCCCACGGCGCGGCAGTCGTTACCCAAGCGGCTGCGCACGGTAACTGCTCCACACTTACTTTTAGGTAATTACCTTATCCCTGGTTCATGGACATTGGTATTTGCGCAAAAACCACATGCAAACGATATTGATAACAATTCGCATTTACTAAATGGGTTGTAAGTTGCTACAATCTCACGGATTACCGAACAACAACCCGGCAGCCAGACGCGATACACACCCCACGCGCAGCCAGCCGCCCCATATCCGAACGAGAGAATGGCAATGATCAAGAGCCGTAAACACGCGCAATCGCGCTTCAACCAACACATGAGCGCGGCGCTGGCCGCAATGCTGCTGCCAGTGGCCGCGCACGCCGCCGACGCCCAGGCCCAATCGCAGGCCCAAGCCGCACCGCAGACCCTGTCCGAAGTCAAGGTCCAGGGCGCCGCCGAAGAAACCTTCAAGGCCGACAAGGCCGTCTCGGCCAAGTACACCGAAAAGCTGGTCGACACCGCCCAGACCATCACCGTCATCAAAAAAGAACTGATCGAACAGCAAGGCGCCGTGTCGCTGACCGAAGCGCTGCGCAACACGCCAGGCGTGGGCGCGTTCTACCTCGGCGAAAACGGCAGCACCAATACCGGCGACGCCATCTACATGCGCGGCTTCGACAGCTCCGGCAGCATCTACCTGGACGGCGTACGCGACGTCGGGTCGATTACCCGCGACATCTTCAACGTCGAGCAGATCGACATCCTCAAGGGCCCGGCCGGCACCGACAACGGCCGCAGCGCGCCGACCGGTTCGATCAACCTGGTCAGCAAGCAGCCGCAGCTGGAAGACGCGTACCTCGGCTCGGTCACCGTCGGCAGCGGCAGCCAGAAGCGCGGCACCGCCGACCTCAACAAGGTAATCGACGCCGGCTCCGGCACCGCCTTCCGCATCAACCTGATGGACCAGGACAGCGAAAACGCCGCCCGCGACGTGGTCAAGGCCAAGCGCTGGGGCGTGGCGCCGTCGGTGGCTTTCGGCCTCAACACCGATACCCGTTTTTATCTGAACTACCTGCACATCAAGCAGGACAACATTCCCGATGGCGGCGTGCTGACCATCGGCCTGCCCGGCTACACCCCGCCGTACCTGGCGCCTGGCACCACCCCCGCCTCGATTGCCGCTGCCGCTGCCTCGCGCGTGCGCCTGGCGCCGCTGGTGACGGCGGCGCCGGTGCGCTCGCGTAACTTCTACGGTTCCGTGCTCGACCACGACGACGTCACCGCCGACCAGTTCACGGCACGCGTGGAACACGATACTGCCGGCGGCATCAAGCTGCAGAACACCACCCGTTATGGCAAGACCAAGCAGGACTACCTGCTGACGTCGTTCATGGCCACCGCTGGCAACCTGACCGACATCGGCACGGATCCCAACACCTGGAACATGAACCGCACCAACATGACGTACAAGGACCAGGCCAACAAGGTGCTGACCAACCAGACCACCGCCACCGGCGAATTCACCACCGGCGCGCTCAAGCACACGCTGGTGGGCGGTCTCGAGTTCATCAACGAAAAGCAGACCAACTACACGGTGGCCGGCATCACCGGCGCGCTGACGCCAACCAGCGTCTACCATCCGAATCCGGATACGCCGCAAAACGTCACCTACGGCCGTACCGGCGCGATGGCCGAAGGCAGCACCGACACCCAGGCCGTGTACCTGTTCGACACCGCCAAGTTCGGCGACTGGATCATCAACGGCGGCGTACGCCTGGACCACTACAGCACCACCTACAACTCGGTTGCCATCCAGGCCCCCGTGACCACCGGCACCCAGGTGATCCCGGTCGGCACCCGCATTGCCACCAACCTCAAGACCAGCGACACCCTGGTCAACGGCAAGCTGTCGGCGCTGTACAAGGTCACCCCGGAGAGCAGCGTGTACGCGCTGGCCGCGACGTCCAAGTCGCCCCCGGGCGGCACCAGCTTCTCGCTGAGCGCAGCGGCCAGCAGCGCCGCCAATATCAACTACGATCCACAGGAAACCACCAACTATGAAGTGGGCGGCAAATGGGATCTGCTGCAGCAGAAACTGTCGCTGTCGGCCGCGCTGTACCGCACCAATGTCAAGAACGAAGTGGAAGTGGACCCGACCAACTCGGCCGTGTACTACCAGAACGGCAAGAAGCGCGTCCAGGGTATCGAGCTGGGCGTGACCGGCGAGCTGGCCCGTGGCTGGCTGGTCAGCGCCGGCTACACCCGCATGTCCACCAAGATCGAAGCGGGCCGCCTGGTCACCGCCAATGGCGAAAACGCGCTGGCGTACACGCCGAAGCAGTCGTTCACCTCGTGGACCTCGTACACCCTGCCCTTCGGCCTGACCCTGGGTGGCGGCGTGCGCTTCAATGACAAGCTGCTGCGCGGTACCGATGGCGCCGTGGGCACCCCGGCTTACGTCGATTCGTACTGGGTGGCCGACGCCATGGCCGGCTACAGCATCAGCAAAAACGTCGACCTGCGCCTGAACGTGTATAACATCACCGACAAGGAGTATGTTGGCTCGATCAATAAATCGGGCTACCGCTACATCCCTGGACAACCGCGTTCGGCCAGCCTGACGGCCAATATCAAGTTCTAGGCGCACCTGTCTGACCGCATGGGGCATTGTTGCCGCAATGCCTGGCCCCGCCCTCACCGGCGGGGCTTTTTTCATTGAAGGAGTTTGTCATGATGTTGCATATCCCCGGCGTACTGAGCCGCGAACAGGTGGCCGCGATGCGGCGCCGCCTCGATGCGTCGGACTGGGTGGATGGCCGCGCCACAGTGGGCGCCCAGGGCGCGCTGGTCAAGCAGAACCGCCAGCTGGGAGAAACGTCGCCGCTGGCGCTGGAACTGGGCCAGGTGGTGCAGGCGGCGCTGGCCGCCAACCCGGTATTCTTTGCAGCGGCGCTGCCGCTGCGCACGATTCCGCCGCTGTTCAACAGCTATGCGGGCGGCGAGCACTATGGCGCGCATGTCGATGGCGCCATGCGCCGCATTCCGGCCACGGGCGACTGGGTGCGCACCGATGTATCGAGCACGCTGTTTCTCAGCGACCCCGACGAATACGATGGCGGCGAGCTGATCGTTACCGACGTCTACGGCGAGCACGAGGTCAAGCTGCCGGCGGGCGACCTGATCCTGTATCCGTCGACCAGCATCCACCGCGTGCAACCGGTCACGCGCGGCGCCCGCGTGTGTTCGTTCTTCTGGACCCAGAGCATGGTGCGCGACGATATGCGGCGTTCGATGTTGTTCGAGCTCGACCAGAACATCCAGAGCCTGCGCGCGCGCTTCGGCGACGGCCCCGAACTGGTGGGCATTACCGGCCATTATCACAACCTGTTGCGGCAATGGAGCGAAGCCTGAACCGGGCGCCCGGCGCTGTTGTTCGGCGCCGTTTTTTTAAATTTATTTAATGCAAAAAAGACCAGCACCATAAGGCCTGTTCATTACAATGAACTGATGGGTCGCTGGCGGGCTGTCACTCAGATCTTGCTGCATGCTTCCCACCTCAGGGAGGCCACCATGTCCTGCACCCACACGGCACTTGCTGCACTTGCTGCACTTGCTGCAATTGCGGCACTTGCGCCGCTTGTTTCCGCCGCATCGCCCACCGAATCCACCGGCTCCGCTGCCCGCGTCGCATCCGGTCCGATGCGTCATCCATCGCGCCTGCGGGCGCTGGTGCTGACCGCGCTGGCCGTGTTGACCACGGCCGGCCCGTGTGGCCATGCGCTGGCGGTCGAAGTGATATACCAGGGGCCGCCCGGCACCAGCGGCCTGACGGGCACCACGCCCGGCGCGCCCGGCACGGCCGGCAGCGACGCAGTGGCGGCCCGCTTCCCCATCTACTCGAACGATG
>JBEVMD010000289.1:0-3148 GCA_040508835.1 Duganella sp.
GATTGTTGTGGGCTGCGGCTTACGGGCGGCCGACCAGCATGCCGCCGGTGCGGCGACCGAGTTCCTCGCCGCCTTCGATATCGCCCTTCACTTCCGTGTCGCTGTCGCCGCGGCTGTCGTCGGGTTCGGCTTCGATGCCGAGGTGATCGTCCGGCACGCTGCCGTCGTCATCGAGCGGCACCACGTCCTGGAAGTCACCGTCCACCAGGCGGTCGGACGAGGCCATCGCTTCCACGTGATCGAAGCCGATGTCGCCCGCTTCCAGCGTTTGCGAACCGACGTCGATGCGCTCGCCCGTGCCCTGCGAATCGGTATCGCTGTCGAGCGCCAGATCGTGGTCGTTGGCCACGTCGCTGCCGCTGTCGGAATTGTCGCTCGGTCCCAGGCCACGGGTGCCGTGGCCGCTGCCCAGGCTGCGGTCGTTACCTGCGGGGATGTTATCCGGGTCCAGGGTGCTGTCTGCCATGATCTGCTCCTTCAACTGTAAAACCCCATTCGACCACCGTCCGTCAGGACAGTCAGTGCGGCCACGCGCATACGACACGCATGCGACCACCTGCGAACACTATGAG
The DNA here is from genome assembly GCA_040508835.1 of Duganella sp. GTDB lineage: Bacteria > Pseudomonadota > Gammaproteobacteria > Burkholderiales > Burkholderiaceae_D > Rugamonas. Next base: position 573 of record JBEVMD010000289.1, read on the forward strand.
AGCGATAAAAACAATTACTTTACAAATGTACTGTTCAGGGATATAGTTACATTTATCAACCAACCGAGGAGCTTAAAATGAGCACCACCACCAAGGATCTGCTGCGTGCCGCCGCCACGGTCGCTTTTGCGATTGCCGCTGCCGCCACCACTGTCACCAACGCGTTTGCCCAGACCACGGACGGCAAGGCCGACACCGCCCACGCCAGCCACACCACCGACGCTGCGCCAGCGCACGCGCTGACCCGCGCGGAAGTGGAAGCGCAAGTAATCGAAGCGCGCAAGAACGGCACCATGATCGAAACCGAATCCGATTTCGACGTCGCCCAGACCCGCAAGCAAGTCGCCAAGTAATCAATTCTTTGAAAGAGATCACCGCCATGATGTCGCGCCCAGCCCAACGTTCCAGTGTCCGCCCCCTCGCCGCAGCCATGCTGGCGTGCGCGCTGGCGGTGCTTGCCGGTTGCGCCGACATGGGCAAGATCGAACCGCAGGCCGTGGCCCTGAAACCCGCCGAGCTCAATGCGGGCCGGGCGATCGCCAACGCCAGCGCCGACGTGGCATGGCCGACGGAAGCGTGGTGGGAATCGCTGCACGACCAGCAGTTGAACCAGCTGATCGCCACGGCCACCTCGGACAGCCCCAGCCTGCGCGCGGCCATGGCCCGCGTGCGCCAGGCCGAGGCGCTGGCCGGCGTGGCCCGCGCTGGCACCCTGCCCCGGGTCGATGCGTCGGCCAGCATGGACCGCGAACTCTATACCGGCAACGGCGCGATTCCCGCCGCGCTGGCCGGCAAGGTCGCGTGGAAGAACACGGCGCAATTGTCGGGCTCCTACGACCTCGATTTATGGGGCCGTAACCGCGACGCGCTGGCCGCCGCGCTCAACGAGGTGCGCATGGCGTCGGCCGAATCGCAGATGGCGCGCCTGACGCTGGAAACGGCCATTGTGCGCGCTTACATCCAGCTGTCGCTCGACTATGCGCTGCAGGACAGCGTGGCCGAGAACCTGCAGCAGCGCCAGCGCATCCTGGCCATCACGCAGCAGCGCCGCGCTGCGGGTCTCGCCAGCGAAATGGAAGTGGCCAACATCGAAACAACGCTGCCATCGGGTCGGCGCGAGCACGAGCAGATCGGCGAATCGATCGCACTGCTGCGCAACCAGCTGGCAGCCCTGATCGGCAGGGGACCGGGCGACGGCGAGTCGATCGCCCGGCCGCAGCTGACTTTGGAAGCGGGCGTGGGCCAGCAGGTGCCGTCCACGCTGCCGGCCCAGCTGCTGGGCCGCCGGCCCGACATCGTGGCCCAGCGCTGGCGCGTGGAAGCGGCCAATGCCCGCATCGCCGGCGCCAAGGCGGACTTTTATCCGAACGTGAACCTGGCTGCGTTCGTGGGCCTGCAGTCGCTGGGCTTTCCACGCTTTTTGGAAAGCCACGCCAAGATGGCGGGCGTAACGCCGGCCATCAGCCTGCCGATTTTCGAAGGCGGCCGGCTGCGCAGCCAGCTGGGCAACCAGACCGCCATCTACGACATCGCCGTCGAGCAGTACAACGGCGCCGTGATCCAGGCCATGTCCGACGTCGCCAATGCGCTGGTGCGGATCGAATCGGTCAAGCAGCAGGACCAGCTGGCGCAGCGCGCCCTGACCTCAGCGCGGCGCCAGCAGGAACTGGCCGAACGCGCCTACAAGGCCGGCATGACCGATTCGCTCAACGTGATCAACGCCCAGCTGACGCTGTTGAACGAGCAGCAGCAGATGGCGCAAGTGGCAAGCAAACAACTCGATAATTACGCATTGCTCATGACGGCATTGGGTGGAGGCGTAAAACTGGATTGACCTCCAGTTTCTGATAGTACAATCAATGCTTTTTAGATGAGCAGAGGAGCAAGGCAATGAGCAGTAGTTTCGACGCGACCAACAAGCGCCTGAAAAACATCCATGCCCGCATCCCCGAATTTCCAGAGGATCTCATGCGGCTGTTACGCATGAGCTACCACGTACAGAAGCGCATCAAGGATCTCAGCAACGCCGCCTTGCGCAAGTACGATCTGGTGGACGCCAGCTACATGGTGCTCGCGGTCCTGTACGGATCGGAGAACGAAACATCGACCGCCTCCACGCTGGGTGAAGCGTGCATGGAGAAACCGGCCAACCTGACGCGCGTATGCAACGACCTGGAAACCCAGGGCCTGATCTCGCGCGGCAACCGGCCCGGCGACCGTCGCTGCGTGATGATCACGCTCACCGACAGCGGCCGGGCCCTGGCGGAAAAGGTGCTGCCCGAAGTCTGGACCACCACCACCCGCGCCTACGACGGTTATACCGCCGCAGACATCAAAGCAATGGAAGCGCTGCTCACAAGGCAGCTGGATAACCTGGAAGCACAGACATAGGCCGATACCCCTCATGAACCCTCCCCGCGCCGCCACCCCCGAAGCACCCCGGAACGCGGCGCGGGGAGCGCTGAACTGGATCGCCGCCGAAACGGCCGGCTGGTACGCCACCGAAGGCCCGCGCCTGATGTACGTCGCCAAGTCCATGCTGGCCGCGTTCACCGCCCTGTGGCTCGCCTTCCGCC
>JBEVMD010000295.1:0-3412 GCA_040508835.1 Duganella sp.
GGTGCGCTACCGGGCTGCGCTACACTCCGAAGAAGCAAGATAATACAAGTTGCGATCCACGCCGTCAAGGGCGCTGCAAATAATTATGTAATTTCATGGCGCAAAGGCAGCGAACTTGCATAAAATGCATGAAGCCAAACAACGGGACCGGCAATGAATGCAAGTTTATCGATGCAACGCCTGCGGCGCCCACGCATCGCGCCGGGCATCCTGGTCTCGCTGGCGCTGCACGCGGCGCTGATCTTCGGCTACCGCCTCGCGGTCCCCGCGCGCCCGCCTGCCGCCGCGCCCCACCAGACCATGACCGTCTGGCTCCACCCGTACCCGCCGCTGCCGAAGCCCATGCCAATGGTCGCGCCGGCCAAGCAAGCGGCGCCGCGCGAGCTACGCACCGACGTCGCGCGCACCGGTTTGCCGACCAGCGCACGAATGCCCGAACGAATGCCCGAGCGAACACCCGCGCAAGCTGCGGCGCCCGCTACGGCTTCACCATCGGCCACGCCGCCTGGCGAACCGTACGATCCGCTGCGCGCGGAACCCGTTCAACCGTTCGATATGGAAGCGGCGCGCAGCGCTGCGCGCAAGGTGGCCAGCGACAGGGACACGCTGCGCCCCGACTCGCTGGCCAAGCGGATGGAAGAGCATCCGCTGTACCCGGAAGACCGGGAAACCCAGTTACAAAAAGGGATTGCAGGCGCCAAGCGCGCCGATTGCCGCACATCGGCGGCCGGGGCCGGCATCCTGGCGCCGCTGGTGTGGTTGCTGGACAAGAAGGACAGCGGCTGCAAGTTCTAGGCCTCGCAGTCGCTTGCCCGATCAGTCTTCCTGCTTGAGCGCGAGCGCGCGGTCGTACAGCGCGTTCTTCTTGCGGCCGGTGATCTGCGCCGCCAGCGATGCGGCCTGCTTGACCGAGCACTCGGTCAGCAAAATCTTGAGGATGCGTTCCGCCTCGACATCGCTCTCGGCGTCCTGCGCCGGCGCGCCGGCCAGCAGCACCACGAACTCGCCTTTTTCGCGGTGCGGGTCGGCGCGGATCCAGGCCTGCGCCTCGGACAGCGGACAGCGGTGGATTTCCTCGAACATCTTGGTCAGCTCGCGCGCGAACACCACTTCGCGCTCGGGCTCGAACACGGACGCCAGCGCGGCGGCGCAGTCGAGGATGCGGTGCGGCGCTTCGTAAAACACCAGGGTGGCCGTGACCGCGCGCAGCGTGGACAAAAAATTCTCGCGCTGCCTGGCCTTGGCCGGCAAAAAGCCGACGAAATAAAACTGGTCGTTGACCAGTCCGCTGGCAGACAGCGCCGTCACTGCGGCGGATGCGCCCGGCAACGGCAGCACGCGCAGGCCGGCCGCGCGCACGGCGTCGACGATGCGCGCGCCAGGGTCGGAGACGCCCGGCGTGCCGGCGTCGGACACCAGCGCGATGCGCTCGCCCGCTTGCAGGCGGGCGATCAGGACTTCCGCCACTTCGCGCTCGTTGTGCTGGTGGGCGGCGATCAGCGGACGGTGCAGGCCGAAGCGCGTCATCAGCTGCGCGGTGTTGCGCGTATCTTCGCAGGCGACCGCGTCGACCAGGCTCAAAACGTGCAGCGCGCGCAGACTAATGTCGGTGACGTTACCGATGGGAGTCGCCACGATGTACAAGGTTGCGCTAGGATAGGTCTGGTGCGCTGTTTCTCCCAAGACAGGAAGGGCGGAAATGGCGCTGGTAATATTTTCAGACATATCAAGGTCAGTCATTGGGGGTAGCATGAAAAAGATGAAGTTGTCGCGGATGCGCGTGGCGGTCGCTGCACTGGCAGCGGTTGCAGTGATGAGCGGGTGCGGCTCCTCCGTGCCCATCATTATAAGCCCGCCGCCCACGCCAGCCCCCGTGCCGCTGCCGCCGCCACCGCCCGAGCCGCCGCCACCGGCCGCCGAAACCTTTGCCATCAGTGTCCCGGGCGCTGCCGACCAGCCCGCGCGCGCGCCCGACACGGCGCAACTGCGCGCCGAGAACGACGCCGGCTTCACGCCGGCCAACGACCAGCCGGCCCGACCGTCCAACGCGCCCGTGCGCATGGGCCTGATCCTGCCGCTGCGCTCGGACACGCTGGGCGCCGCCGCCGAAGCGCTGCGCGCCGGCTTCATGGCCGGCTGGGAACGCGACAAGGACAACATCACGGTCGACGTCATCGAGACGGGCGACGGCGCCCAGGACATCCTGGCCAGCTACGCCCAGGCCGTGGCAGGCGCGGACATCATCGTCGGCCCGCTGGCGCGCTCGGCCGTCACTGCCGTCGCCGCCAGCCCGCTGGTGAGCAAGCCCACCATCGCCCTCAACCATCCGGAAGGTTATGGCACGTCCAGCGCGATTCCACTGCCGCAGCAGATGCTGGCCATGGGCCTGTCGATCGAGGAAGAAGCGCGGCAGGTGGCGCAATGGGCCGCTGCCGAACAGCCGGGCGCGACGGCCCTGATCCTCACCACCAGTTCGCCGTGGCAGCGCCGCATTGCCGCCGCCTTTGCCGCCCGCTGGGAGCAGCTGGGCAACCCGGTGCGCACGGTGGAACTGAACGCGCCCAACAGCTACCTCAGCGATCCGGACCTGGTGCAGCTGCGCGCGCGCCTGCAGCAGGAACCGCCGGGCCTGCTGTTCTCGGCCATGGGCGCCGACCAGACGCGCCAGCTGCGCGGCGCGCTGACGAGCGGCCTGCTGCATGAATCGGACGAGCCGGTCATCAGCACGGCCGACGGCCTGCCCGTGCGCCCCGCGGCTTCTCCCGCACCCGCGCCAGCGGTGCCGGCCTTCGGCGCGCTGCCGCTGTACGGCACGTCGGCACTCAACGCCAGCGGCGGCATGAATTCGCCCACCAACGAACTCGACGGCGTACGCCTGCTCGACCTGCCCTGGCAGGTGCAACGCGACCATCCGGCCGTGATGGTGTATCCGCACCCGGTGCAGGCCGGCACGGCCGACATGGAACGCCTGTATGCGCTGGGCATCGACGCCTTCCGCGTGGCGCGCGCCATCAGCCGCCAGCCGGGCGCAGCGGGCCGCTTCCACGTCGATGGCGTAACGGGCCGGCTGACGGTGGACTTCGGCCAGGGCCCGGCGCGCTTCGAGCGCATCGAGCAGCCGGCCGTGTTCAAGAACGGCGCGCCGCAGCCGGTGCAGTGAGCGTGCCATGGCGCCCCCGCGCGCGCCGAGCGGACGGCGCACCGAACAGCAGCGACTCGGCCAGCTGGGCGAGGACCGGGCGCTCGACCACCTGACCCGGCAGGGCCTGGTGCTGGTCGAGCGTAATTTTCGCTGCAAGGGCGGAGAAATCGACCTCATCATGCAGCATCAGGCCTGCCTGGTGTTCGTGGAAGTGCGGCGGCGGGCATCGTCCCGCTTTGGGGGCGCGGCCGCCAGCGTCACCGGCGCCAA
>JBEVMD010000349.1:0-9295 GCA_040508835.1 Duganella sp.
AACCACCCCCCAAACAAGCCGACATGAATCCCACAACTGCCACCGTCCCGCCGGACAGCATCATCTTCCAGCGCCTGCAAGGCGCCAGCTTTTACGACTGCTATGCGCTTGACATCGCGCCCAGTGACGAAACCGCGCTGGCCATGTATCTGCAGGTGGTGGCCCATACGCCGGGCTGGGTCAACGCGCTGATGGCGCTGCGCAATCGCATGGTGCAGCTGGCAGGCCTGAAAAACCTGGGCCACCTGGGCGATGTCGATCCATCGAAACCGGCCACCGCATACCGCCTGGGCGACCGGGTGGGCATATTCTCCATCGTCCACCTGAGCGACGAAGAGGTGATCCTCACCGATATCGACAAGCACCTGAAGGTGGAGCTGTCGGTGCGCAAGCATCCGCGCAAGGTATCCGTCAGCACCGTGGTCCATACCCATAACGCGCTGGGACGCTTTTATATGCTGTTCGTGGCGCCGCTGCACCGGCGCATCGTGCCGGCCACGCTGCGCCGGGCCAGGTTCGCAGCCTGACGACGCAGCGTCCTCTGATAAAATCCCGCTTTCACCGACACGGGATTTTCATGGTTTCTTCTTTTCTCCGCCCACTCCGGCGCGCCCTGCCGGTGCCGGGCCCGGTAATTGGTCTTGTGCTGGCGCTGGCCCTGTCTTGCGTGATGCAGGCGTCGCCCGTGCACGCGGCCGAGCGCCAGAAAGTCATCGTCGACATGGACATCGGCGACGATATCGACGATTCCTTCGCGCTGGCGCTGCTGCTGCAAAGTCCCGAGATCGAGATCGTCGGCATCACCACCGCCTGGGGCGACACGGCGCTGCGCGCGCAACTGCTCGAACGCATGCTGCGCGAAACGGGTCACACCGGCATTCCGGTCGCGCAAGGCATCGCCAGCACCGGCTATCCGCAGCCGATTATGCAACCATTCACGCAGGCGCGCTATGCCCGGCGTGGCCAACCGGTGGCGAACGTTCCGGCAGTGGACTTCATGCTGGACCAGATCCGGCGCCAGCCCGGCCAGATTACCCTGCTGGCATTGGGCCCGCTGACCAACGTGGGCGCGGCTATCCAGCACGACGCCGCCACGTTCGGCAAACTCAAACAGGTGGTCATGATGGGCGGCTCGGTGCGCAGCGGCTACCGCAAGTCGCAATATGTGCCGGCGCGCCCGGCCGACAAGGAATACAACATCGCGTCCGATGTCAAAGGCGCGCAGCAGCTGTTCGCGTCCGGCGTGCCGATCGTGATGATGCCGGTAGACTCCACCCAGATCCGTCTCGACGAAGTGGAACGCAACGCCCTGCTCGGCCATGGCTCGCCGGTCACCGATGCGCTGGCGCTGATGTACCACCAGTGGATCGACGCCTACCAGCCGTGGGCCAGCAATATGCCGTCGCTGTTCGACGTGGTGCCGGTGGCCTGGCTGATCGATCCGGCAGTCTGCACCAACACGCCGCTGCGCATCGTGGTGACCGACGACGGCTATACGCGCGAAGCAGCCGGCAAACCCAATGCGGCAGTGTGCCTGGCATCGGACCAGAAACGCTTCTTCGATATTTTCATGGGACGCCTGCTGGCGGACAAGCCATGAGCAGCCGCCTGGTCTACTCCACCGAAACCGGCCGCCTGTGCCCGGACTGCGGCAAGCCGCTGGCCGACTGCGTATGCAAGACGGCCGCCAAGGCCAGGCCGCTGGGCGACGGCAACGTGCGCGTGGCGCGCGAATCGAAGGGGCGCGGCGGCAAGACCGTCACGCTGGTACGGGGCTTGGCGCTGGATGCGGTGGCATTGGCCGCATTGGGAAAACAGCTGCGCAGCGCCTGCGGCTCGGGCGGCACCGTCAAGGACGGCGTGATCGAAATCCAGGGCGACCATTGCGAGCTGGCGATCGAGAACCTGAAAAAGCTGGGATTCAATCCCAAACGCACTGGCGGCTAACTTGTCCAGTTGGCGGAGTCATTGGATTCCCGCCTGCGCGGGAATGACGGAAATGGCGCCGTGCGTCCGCCATTTTCAATACGGTCAGCTATTTTCCCGCGCAGCCGCCTCGCGCAATTTGTCCTTCTTGCTCTTGCGCTTGCCCTTGATGCCGCCGTTGACGGTATCGGTAACGGCGGCCACCGGTGGCGCCGTGTCCACTGCCTCGAATCCCGCCACCTGTTCGAGTGTCAGGCGCAATCCCTGGCGTTTTTCGATCAGGTGGAAATGCTGCTCGGTATCAAAGCTGACAAAGCTGATCGCCACGCCGCTCTCGCCCGCGCGGCCGGTGCGGCCGATGCGGTGGGTGTAGTCGACCGCCGATCGCGGCAAGTCGTAGTTGACCACCGCCGGCAGGCGCGCGATGTCGATGCCGCGCGCGGCGACGTCGGTCGCCACCAGCACCTGCAGGCGGCCCGCCTTGAAGTCGCCCAGCACCTCGGTGCGCGCGCCCTGGCTGAATTCACCGTGAAAGGCGCCGGCCTTGATGCCGTTGCGATTCAACTTGTCCGCCACGTGTTCGGCCGCGTACTTCGTCGCGACGAACACCAGCACCCGGTCCCACTGGTATTGCAGGATCAGGTAGCGCAGCAGCATGGTGCGGCGCGGGACATCGACCAGGATCGCGCGCTGGGCGATATCGGGTTTTGTCGTGGGTTCGGACAGCACTTCCACCTTCGTGGGCCGGTGCAGCATGGTGTCGGCCAGCGCCTGCACCGCCGGCGGGAAGGTCGCGGAAAAGAACAGGTTCTGGCGCTGCCTGGGCAGCAGCTCCAGGATGCGCCCCAGCTCTTCGCTGAAGCCCAGGTCCAGCAGGCGGTCCGCCTCGTCCAGCACCAGCATCGCCACGCGCGAAATCTTGAGCGCGTTATGGTCGATCAGGTCCAGCAGCCGTCCCGGCGTGGCAATCACGATATCGGCGCCGCCGCGCAAGGCCATCATCTGCGGGTTGATCGACACGCCGCCAAACACAATCGACACCTTTACCGGCATCGACAAATGCGACACCAGCTTGCGCACCGATTCGCCCACCTGCGCCGCCAGCTCGCGCGTGGGCACCAGGATCAGGCCATGCAACTGGCGCGGGCCGTCGCGGTTGTCGAGCAGCGACTGCAGCAGCGGCAGCACGAAGGCGGCGGTTTTGCCGGAACCGGTTTGGGCCGCGCCCAGCACGTCCTCGCCGCGCAGGATGGCGGGAATCGCCTCGCGCTGGATGGCGGTGGGTTCCTGGTAGCCGATGGCGGCGACAGCGTTGATGAGCGAGGGAGCGAGGCCCAGCGAAGAAAATGACATGTTGGCCCGAATAGTGATAGGTATGAATTTGGCGACAGTATAAGCCAAGCGCCGGCAATGCCCTGCCGCGAGGTTAGTCACGCGGGGCGATATGGTGCAAAATAGGGTTTTCGATGCGAGAGCCGCCATGATCAACTGGGACGCCCACGTCTGCCTGCCGCAGCATCCACACGCCGATTTCGCGCCGGTGCGCAAGCTGCAGGACGCCGGCGTGCACTACGTGTCGCTCAACGTGGGCGCGGACATGAATCCGCTGGCGCAGGTGATGTCGGTGATCGCCGGCTACCGCGCCACCATCGCGGCCGAACCGGAACGCTACGTGCTGGCTTCCACCGTGGACGATATCATCCAGGCCGCCGCCGACGGGCGCATTGCCATCGGCTTCGACCTCGAAGGCGCGCTGCCTTTGCTGGACCGGCCTGACATGGTGACGCTGTACGCGCAACTGGGCGTGCGCCAGATCCACTTCGCCTACAACCGTAACAACAACGTGGCCGACGGCTGCCATGACGTGGCGCGGGGACTGACATCGCTGGGTCACAGCATGGTGGCGGCAGTGAACGATGCCGGCATCCTGATGGACTGCTCGCACACGGGGCGCCTGTGCAGCCTCGATATCATGGGCGCCTCGTCGCAGCCCGTGATCTTCAGCCACTCCAATCCTGCGACGCTGGTGCAGCACGGCCGCAACGTCACCGACGAGCAAATCCGCGCCTGCGCCGTTACCGGCGGCGTGGTGTGCGTGTCGGGCCTGTCCTGGTTCGTCGGCCAGGAGCAGCCCGACGCGGACCACGTGGCGCGCCATGTGGCCTACGTCGCCGACCTGGTGGGCGTGCAGCACGCGGGCATCGGTCTCGATATCTGCTTCGAACAAGCGGGCCTGAACGACACGCCGCCCGGCTTCGATCCCGATTACTGGTGGCCCGCGTCTGCCGGCTACCGCGCTGACCATCCGTCCACCTACCCGCCCCCTGAAGTGTGGCGCGAGCTGCCCGCAGCGCTGCGCAAGGTCGGCATGGGCGAGGCCGATATTGCGCTGGTCATGGGGCGCAACATGATGCGGGTGGCGCAGCAAGTATGGGGGCGCCGTCACGGCTGACCCGCCGCATCCTACTGCTTTTCTTCCCGGCAGTCGGACACGTTGGCTTCCGGTTCGAACAGCAGCTGCACGCCGCCGGCCTCCAGCGCCTTCCAGCGCGGCGTCGCCACCCGGTAGTGCCCCGCGCGCAGGTCCTCGAGCCGCTCCTTGCAATGCACACCTTTCATGCGCGCGGCCAGGCGCCATGCGCCCTGCCCCCGTTCCTGCTGCGTGTACAGATAGCCGCCGTCATAGCCACGCTGGATGAGCAGGATATCGCGCTGGCCATCGCCGTCCGCATCGAGCAATAAAGCATCGCATTTCTGATCCACGCGTTGCAGGCACTCGGGCAGATTGAATTCCGGCGTCAGCTTCCAGTCCTGCCCGAGGAAGCTCTCGGGCAGCGCTTCGGATGCCGGCCATACCGTTACATTGGCGGCGATGGATGCCGGCGTGGCTGCGGCCACATTCGCCTGGAAGCCGGGCCGCCCGGCAAGCTTGAGGGACTCTGCAGCCGTCTTGCCGACCACCGCGGGCTCGGTGCCCACGCCCTGGCGCGCCAATCGTTCGAGCGCCGCCTGGCCGAAGCGCTGTCCTTCGAAACGCAGATAGAGGTAATCGAACCGGTCGGCCTTGATCAGGCCTTTTTCCAGCCGCGCCACCTGGTTGTTGACCGCGAGCCGCACCGGGTCGGCGATCGGGGTAAAAAGCGCCAGCAGCACGGCCAGCACCACGAACGCCGTGCCCACGTTGATGGGCGCGATCTCCACCAGCCAGGTCTCGTACCGGTGCGCGGCCCACTGGTAGCCGATCGCGTAACACGACGCCACCACCAGGCATGCTGCGGCGTAGATACGGTCCGCCGTCCAGCCGTATTCGTGCACGCGCAGCCCCAGCGCGTAAATGGCGATGCCCGTCAAGGGCAGCAGCACGATGGCCGCCATGCGGGCGCTGATGCGGATCGCCAGCGTGGCGGCGGTCTGCCCGTTCTGGAAGGCGGCGTTGATCAGCATGACCAGCACGGCCACAGTGAGGAGCAGCAGCACCGTCGCATACCGCGTTTTCCACAGTGCTTCCAGGCCCGTGAACGGCAACGTGCACAGGAAGCCGCCAATGATGACGACAGCGACCGGCAGTATCCACGACGCCAGCACCAGCAGCAGCGTGCGGATGCCGCGCACGATGGCCGGCCGCACATCGGTGATGTGCAGCGCGCACGAAAAGGCAAAGCAGATCACCGGCACCGCAAACCACGATTCGACCAGCAGGCGCTTGAGGAAATTGAGCCTGATCATTTCAAACAGGCCGGCGCCCATCCCCAGCACGGCCCACAGGGCGCCCACGAAGAATGCGGAAAACAGCAGCTGCACGGCCAGCTTCCAGGCGATCTCGAAGTAGCTGCCATAGCTGGCGATCCGTTTGCCGTCCTGTGCGCCGGCCAGCACCAGCGCGTGGGCGATGTACAGGAACACGCCCGAACACACGAGCAGCAGACCCGTAGACGGCTGCAGCGCGATCTGCTTGCCGTTGCCGTTGCCGTGACCGGGCGGCACCACGCCAGCGCTGCGCCAGGCCTCGTACAGCGCCAGCACCAGCAGGATAGCGCCGGCGCTGGCGGTCCATAGCGCCACCTTGCGCGGCGCCATGTGGCCCAGGCTGGAAATGAACACGGGCGGCAGCAGCACCGCCAGCATCAACAGGGGCAGGAACACGTAGGGATCCGTGGCGGGCCAGAGGCCATCGCTGCCTGTCCGGTACAACCAGTACAGCAGCAATCCCTGCACCAGTCCCGTCGCCAGCCTTATCGCCATCACGCGCCGGCTGACTTCTCCGCCGATCGCCCCATCATATTGTTCGACTTGCATGGTGTCCCCTGTTCTGTCACGCCCCGCGCAGTATCGCATAATTGTCAATCACGCCATGGCCGATCCGGCCCGTATCACCCTGCCGGTACGGAGGCGCTATAATGAAAGACCCGCGCTGCTTATTTCTTAACACCGTCTAACAACGTCAGCATCCGTCACGTGAATCCACACCTCGAAAAACTGCAACCGTACCCTTTTGAAAAACTGCGCCAGCTGTTTGCGCAGGTGACGCCCAATGCCGGGTACAAAGCCATCAGCCTGGGGATGGGCGAGCCCAAGCACCCCACGCCGCCGTTCATCGCGCAGGCGCTGATCGACAACGTCAAGGGCCTGGCCACGTACCCCACCACCATCGGCACCGAGGCGCTGCGCAGCGCGATTGCCGGCTGGCTGGAACGGCGTTACGGCCTGCCCGCCATCGACCCGGCCACGCAGGTGCTGCCGGTGAACGGCTCGCGCGAGGCGCTGTTCGCATTCGCGCAAACGGTGGTCGATCCGGCCGCCAAGTCGCTGGTCGTGTGTCCCAATCCGTTCTACCAGATCTACGAGGGCGCGGCCTACCTGGCGGGCGCCGAGCCCTATTTCGTCAACTCCGACCCGGCCCGCAATTTCGGCTGCGATTACGACAGCATCCCGGCGTCGGTATGGGAGCGCGTGTCGCTGCTGTTCCTGTGCTCCCCCGGTAATCCCACCGGCGCCGTGCTCACGCTCACCGACTGGGAAAACCTGTTCGCGCTGTCGGAGCGCTACAATTTCATCATCGCTGCCGACGAGTGCTACTCCGAGATCTACCACGGCGACGAACCGCCGCTGGGCGCGCTGCAGGCAGCGCACATCCTGGGCCTGTCGTCGGTGGAAAAACCGTATGCGCGCCTGGTCGTGTTTTCCAGCCTGTCCAAGCGGTCCAACGTGCCGGGCATGCGTTCGGGCTTTGTGGCCGGCGACGCCGACGTACTGAAAAAATTCCTGTTGTACCGCACCTATCACGGCAGCGCCATGAGCACCACCGTGCAGGCTGCGTCCATCGCGGCCTGGAACGACGAAACCCACGTCGAAGACAACCGCGAACAATACCGCGCCAAGTTCGACGCCATCACGCCGCTGCTGCGCGAAGTGCTGGACGTGGAACTGCCCGACGCCGGCTTTTATCTGTGGGCCGACGTCTCCCGCACCGGCCTGTCGGACACCGAGTTCGCCCAGCGCCTGGTCGCCGAATATAATGTCACGGTCCTGCCGGGCAGTTACCTGGCGCGCGACGCGCATGGCGTCAACCCGGGCCGCAACCGCATCCGCATGGCGCTCGTCGCCGAAACGGCCGAAGGGCTGGAAGCGGCGCAACGCATCGTCCAATTCTGCAAAACCCTCGTTAAATAAAGATAGACCATCATGACCCAACAACTCCAGCAAATCATCGACCAGGCATGGGAAGACCGCGCCAACATCAACCCGGCCAACGGCGCTGCCGAACTGCGCGATGCGGTGTCGCACGTGATCGCAGGCCTGGACGCCGGCACCATCCGCGTGGCCGAAAAAACCAGCGGCGACTGGATGGTGAACCAGTGGGTCAAGAAAGCCGTGCTGCTGTCGTTCCGCCTCGAGAACAACGTGGCCATGCCGTCGGATGGCACCATGCAGTTCTACGACAAGGTCCCTACCAAGTTCGCCAATTACACCGAAGCGGATTTCGCCAAAGGCGGTTTCCGCGTGGTGCCGCCGGCCGTTGCCCGTCGCGGTTCGTTCATCGCCAAGAATGTGGTGCTGATGCCGTCGTACGTCAACATCGGCGCTTACGTCGATGAAGGCGCGATGGTCGATACCTGGGCCACCGTCGGTTCGTGCGCGCAGATCGGCAAGAACGTCCACCTGTCGGGCGGCGTGGGCATCGGCGGCGTGCTGGAACCGATGCAGGCCAATCCGACCATCATCGAAGACAACTGCTTCATCGGCGCCCGCTCCGAAATCGTGGAAGGTGTGATCGTCGAAGAAAACTCGGTGATCTCGATGGGCGTGTACATCGGCCAGTCGACCAAGATCTACGACCGCGCCACCGGCGAAGTGACCTATGGCCGCGTGCCTTCGGGTTCGGTGGTGGTATCGGGCAGCCTGCCTTCGGAAGACGGCAAGTACTCGCTGTACTGCGCCGTGATCGTCAAGCGCGTGGACGCCAAAACCCGCGCCAAGACCGGCATCAACGAACTGCTGCGCGGCATCTGATTGGCCGACAAGTAAAGTCTCAACCGGGAGAAGGCGATGGCGATGGAACGGCTGTTCCAGCTGATGCACGAAAAGCATGCGTCCGACATGTTCTTCGCCGCGCACTCTCCCGTGCATTTCAAGATCGGCGGCAAACTCACGCCGGTCAATCAGCAGAACCTCACGCCCGAGAACATCGAGGCGCTGCTGTCGCAAGTGGCCGATCCGGCGCAGATGGCCGAACTGGCCGCTACCAATGAACTCAATATGGGCGTCTCGCAGCCCGGCGTGGGCCGCTTCCGCCTGTCCGCGTTCCGGCAGCGCGGCAGCATCTCCGCCGTATTCCGCTATATTCCCGGCGACATTCCCGCCCTGCCCGACCTGAACCTGCCGCCCGTGCTGGCGGACCTGATCATGGCCAAGCGCGGCCTGCTGCTCATCGTCGGCGCCACCGGCTCGGGCAAGTCCACCACCATCGCGGCCATGCTCGATCACCGCAACGCGCATTCGGCAGGCCACATCCTCACGCTGGAAGACCCGATCGAGTTCCTGTTCAGGAACAAGCAGTCGATCGTCAACCAGCGCGAGATCGGCACCGACGCGACCAGCTTTGCCACCGCCCTGCGCAACGCCTTGCGCCAGGCCCCCGACTGCATCCTGATCGGCGAAATCCGCGACAAGGAAGCCATGGCTGCAGCCTTGGCCTACGCGCAGTCGGGCCACCTGGTGGTGGCCACGCTGCACGCCAATAACAGCTACAACGCGCTCAATCGCATCATCGGCTTCTACCCGGTCGAAAACCGCGCGGCGCTGATGCAGGATTTATCGTCCACGCTGCAGGCCATCGTCGCCCAGCGGCTGGTGCCCGCCCTGAACGGCG
>JBEVMD010000355.1:0-6716 GCA_040508835.1 Duganella sp.
CTTCTTCGTACTCGACCCATTCCACGTTCGGATTGGTCTGTTTGACGGCGTTGTAGAACTTGGTGCCATGCGGCAGCGGCACGCGCATGTCGGCGCCGCCGTAGGCCAGCAGCAGCGGCTGCTTGATCTCGGCCGCGCGCAGCAGCGGCGACGTGGCTTTGAGCTGGTCGGCGTCCTTGACCTGGTCGCCCACCAGTTGCGGCATGCCGTACTGCTTCCAGCCTTCGGGCAGGTCGGACGTGAAGTTCCAGTGGCCGTCGTACATCATGTTGATGTCGGTCACGCCCGCCCAGTCCACGCCGCAGCGGTACAGGTCCGGGTCCTTGATCAGTCCCATCAGCGTGGCGTAGCCGCCGTAGCTGGCGCCGGCAATGCAGATGCGGCGGGCGTTGGCCGTGCCCTGGGCAATCGCCCAGCGCGCGCCATCGGCGATGTCGTCCTGCATCTTGAGGCCCCATTGTTTCCAGCCGGCGCGGAAGTGCCGGGCGCCGAAGCCGGTGCTGCCCCGATACTCGGGCTCGAGCACGGCATAGCCGCGCGAAGCGAGAAACTGGCTGTCGGCATTCCAGCCCCAGCTGTTACCGCGCACGTACGGGCCGCCGTGCACCAGCACCACCAGCGGCAGGTTTTTGCCGTCGCCCTTGGGCAGCGTGAGCCAGGCCGGGATGGTCAGTCCGTCGCGCGCCTTGTAGTGCACCAGGGTCTGGCGCGCCATCTGCTCGGGCTTGATCTTCGGATGGCTGCCGCCCACCGTGGTCAGGCTGCCGGTCTCGCTGTTGTACAGCAGCGTGCGGGTGGGGAACTGGTCGGCATAAGCCGTCACCAGCACCCAGGGCGTTTCCGGCCGCGTCGGCAAACTGAGCAGATTAACGGTGTTGGGCAGCATGCCGTCGATCTTGTCCTGCATGGCTTTCATGTCCGGGTCGAACCAGGTGGTGCCGCGCGCATCGGTCAGGTAGCGCACGCCCAGCAGCTTGCCCCTGCCGGTGACCAGGCTGCCGTTGAAATCGTAACCATCGAGCTGGACCAGCGGTTGCTCCGCCACCTTGCCGGCAGCCAGGTCGTAGCGATACAGCGCGGTGGTGTCGCGGCCGCTGGCGGACACCACGTACAGCGTGCCGTCCGGACCGAAGGCGCGCGGCGCAAACGCGTGCTGGCCGCCGGTGTACGTCTGGAAGTTGATCAGCTCGCGCCAGGCATTGTTGGCCGGATCGCGGTACAGGATCGCGCTCACGCCCTTTTTGCTGGTGGTGACGATGCGCGGTTCGCCCTTGTCGTCGAGCAGCCACTGCTTGCTGTCGTCGGGCGCGCCGGTGACCGGCGTCCAGCGGCCGTTCAGGGTATTGAGCCGCAGCAGGCCGACGTCGTGCACCTGGCCCGGCGCCGAAATGTCGGGCCGCGTCACGTACACGAACTCGGAATCCTGGGCGGTTTTCTGGCCCAGCAAATAGGTATTCCAGGGCAGCATTTCCCGGTTGCGTATCGTGCTGCTGCCCGAGGTGATCAGCGGCTTGCCGCTGCGGCTGGCCAGCTGGATGAATTTTTCGCCGTCGCGGTTGATGGCGTACAGGCCCGGCGCGTAACGCACGTCGCCCTGGCCCACGGTCCGGTCGGTGGCGGTAAACACCAGCCGTTCGTCGTTGACCCAGCTGAAGTTGCCGATATCGGCGTCGTTGAACGCCGCCACCACCTTGACGCTGGAGTCGCTCAGCGTCACCACGGCCAGGCGGTCGCGTTTTTCCTTGCTGCCCACGCGCACGGCCAGGTATTTGCCGCTGGGCGAGAGCAGGGCGCCGCTGAATTCCGGGTTTTCAAAGAAGTCGCCGATCGGCGGCCTGGCGGTCGTGTCGGCGGCCTGCGCAGACAACGGCAGGACCGTAACGGCGGCCAATGCGGTCAATGTGGCAAAGGCGGCCCGCACGGTGAAACGGGCAAAAAATCGGCGGGAAGACATGAGGAGTGTGGCGGAATTGATAAGTTCTTAACAATACCACCCGGTTATCATAAAAGCCATGAAATTATTTCTCTGGCGCACGAATATAGTCGACTAGCGCACTGGTCTGTGAGTCTTGCGCCGGCGTCATCAGGCTGACCGCGATCAGCACCAGCATGCCGGCCGGCACGCCGAAAATCCCGGCCGACGTGGGTGCGATATGAAACCACTGGCCGGCCACGCTGCCGCCCAGCACCGGGTTGGCGTGGAACATATAGTACAGGCACATGGCAAAGCCGGCGATCATGCCGGCCATGGCGCCCTGGTGGTTGGCGCGCTTCCAGAACACGCCCAGCACCAGCGCCGGGAACAGCGTCGAGCCGGCCAGGGAAAACGCCGCGCCCACCAGCGAGATGATGTCGCCGGGCCGCTGCGACGCCGCGTACGCGGCAATGAACGCCACGCCCAGCAGCAGCAGCTTGGAAATCGTCACGCGCTTCTGGGTGGACGCATGGCGGTCCACGATCTTGTAATAAATGTCGTGCGACAGCGCGTTGGAAATGGCCAGCAGCAGGCCGTCGGCCGTGGACAGGGCAGCGGCCAGCCCGCCGGCCGCCACCAGCCCCGACACCACGTACGGCAGGCCGGCAATTTCGGGCGCGGCCAGCACCAGCACGTCGGCGTCGATGGTGATTTCGGCCAGCTGCACCACGCCGTCGCGGTTGATGTCGCTGATGCTGAACAGCGGCGTGAGCTTGTCCACGTTGGTCCAGTACGACACCCAGCCGGGCAGGTGGTTGAAATCGCTGCCCACCAGCGCCGTGTAGATATCGTACTTGACCAGCACGGCCATGGCGGGAATGGTCAGATAAATCAGCAGGATGAAGAACAGGGTCCAGAACACGGACACCCGGGTGTCGTGCACGGACGGCGTGGTGTACGCGCGCATCAGGATGTGCGGCAGCGCGGCCGTGCCCAGCATCATGCAGAACACCAGTGCCAGAAAATTGTTGCGCTTGATGTCGGACGTTTCGGCGTCGCCCGCGTACGGTTCCGCGTGCGGCGTGATGGGCCGCGCACGGGCCAGGTTGTAGGCCAGCGCTTCGGTCCATTCGCTGGCCGCCAGATCGGCGCTTTTCGGGTACGCGATCAGCGCCCGCTCGGCGCTGCGCAGGTCGAGCAGCGAGCCGTTGCGGGTCTTGATGGTGTCGAGCTTGCGCTGGGCGTCGCGCCGGCCCGCTTCCCACGAGGCCGGCAGTTGCGCGAGCCGCAACCGGTAATCGTCGGCGCGCTGCTGGAAGATGGTGCGCACTTGCGCTTCCTTCGGGTCGGCCTGCAGCACGGCTTCGCGCGCGCTGAGCTTGGGCAGCAGCTTGCCGTAGGCCACTTGCGGAATCGGGTTGTCGCTGAGCTTGACCGACATCCAGATCGCCGGCAGCAAAAAGGCCACCACGATGATGATGTACTGCGCCACCTGGGTCCAGGTAATGGCCCGCATGCCGCCCAGGAACGAGCACACCAGGATGGACGCCAGCCCCAGGAAAATCCCCACCGAAAAATCGACGCCCGTAAAGCGCGCCGTGATCAGCCCCACCGCGTAAATCTGCGCCACCACGTACGTGAACGAAACGATGATGGTGGCCAGCACGGCCATGATGCGCACTGCGCGCCCGGCCGGGTGGTCGTCGCCGCCAGCGCCGCCGTAGCGCGTGGCCAGGAAGTCGGGAATCGTGTACTGGCAGAATTTGCGCAGGTATGGCGCGATCAGCAGCGCCACCAGGCAGTAGCCGCCGGTCCAGCCCATGATGTAGGCCAGGCCGTCGAAGCCGTGCAGATACATGCCGCCGGCCAGGCTGATGAAGCTGGCGGCCGAGATCCAGTCGGCCGCCGTGGCCATGCCGTTGAACACGGCCGGCACGCGGCGCCCGGCCACGTAATATTCGAGCACGTTCGACGTGCGGCTCAGCACGCCCAATATCGCGTATAGCACGATGGTGGCAAACATGAACAAATAGCCGATCCAGATGCGCGGCATGCCTTCCTGCTCGAGCAGCGTGAGCGACAGCAAGAAGCCGCCGAAGCCGGCCGTGAACAACAGGTAGTAGCGGCCCAGCTGGCGGGCAAAGCTGCGCGGCTCTTTCATGCGCGCGGCTCCCGCGCCGGCCTGGCGGCTGCGCGGGCCTGCTGGTCGAGCCGGCGCATGCGCCACGCATACACGCCGATGATGAACAGGTACACCAGCGACGCGCCCTGCGCGGCCAGATAAAACGACAGCGGCCAGCCGAACAGCGACAGGCCCATCAGCTCGCGGGCAAAGAAGGCGGCGCAAAACGTGGTGACGATCCACAGCAGCAGCAGGATGGCCGTCATGCGGCGGGTGTGGTGCCAGTGATCGCGGCGGATGGCTTTATCCATAGTACGGTGGTTCGCTTTCTGCGGGGTCTGCCGGCGCCGGCGGCAGCGGGAAGGTCAGCCGGAACAGGCTGCCCGGATATTTGGCCAGCAGCGCGCGCGGGTTGTTGAATACGTCGACCTCGGCGCCATGCTGGTGGGCGATTTCGCGCACGATGGCCAGGCCCAGGCCGCTGCCTTCGGCGGTATTGCCGAGAATGCGGTAAAAACGTTCGAACACGCGCTCGCGCTCGGCCGGAGGAATGCCGGGCCCCGTGTCTTCCACCTCCAGCAGCGCATGGTCGGCGCCGTCGGTCCGCACGCGCACGGTCACGCTGCCGCCGGCCGGCGTGTAGTGCAGCGCATTGTCGATCAGGTTCGAGATCAGCTCGCGCAACATGGTGGGGTCGCCCGCGATCTGCACCGGCGCCGGCGGTTCTTCGTAGCCGAGGTCGATATTCTGGGTGAACGATGCCGGCACCCAGTCGCGCACGGCGCTGCGGGCCAGGTCCGACAGTTCCAGCGGCAGCAGGGCGGTGCCGGTTGGCGGCTGGTTTTCCGCGCGGGCCAGGGCCAGCAGCTGGTTCACCAGCCGGGTGGCCGTCTGCGAGCTCTTGGCCAGTTGCTCGAGCGAGCGGTGGATTTCGCCGCGGTCGGTCTGGCGCAGCGCCAGTTCGGACTGCATGCGCATGCCGGCCAGCGGGGTGCGCATCTGGTGGGCGGCGTCGGCAATGAAGCGTTTCTGCATGTCGATGGTTTGCGACAGCCGGCCCAGCATCTCGTTGAGCGAGCGCACCAGCGGCGAGATTTCCTCGGGCACCAGGTTCGAGGCAATGGGGCTGAGGTCGTCCGAGCTGCGCGCGCGGATGCGCTCCTGCAGCTGCGCCAGCGGTTGCAGGCCGCGCGACAGCGCAAACCATACCAGGGCCAGCACGATGGGCAGGATGATGAACTGCGGCAGGATCACGCCCTTGATGATCTCGTTGGCCAGGTGGGCGCGCTTGTCCAGCGTTTCGGCCACCTGGATCAGCGCCAGCGGCGACGGCGCGGAGGCGGCGGTGGCGCCGTCGTTGCGGTCGAGGCGGATGTGAATGAAGGCCACGCGCACCGGCGTGCCGTGCATGTTGTCGTTGCGAAAGCGTACGCTGCCGGCCAGGGCGCGGTCCTCGTCGGGGTCGGCGGGCGGGGGCGGCAGGTCGCGGTCGCCGTCGATGGGCTCGCCCTTGGGGCCCTGGATCTGAAAGTAGATATTGTCGACGTCATCGGCGCGCAGGATGTCGCGCGCCGAGCCGGACAGGCCCTTGACCAGCTTGCCGTCCACCGAGCGCACCTGCTGCGCCAGCACGGTGACGCTGTCTTCCAGCGCGTGGTCGAACGGCTGGTTGGCAATCGACTTGGCCACCAGGTAAGTGATGGCAATGCTCATCGGCCACAGCAGCAGCAGCGGCGCCAGCATCCAGTCGAGGATCTCGCCGAACAGCGAGCGCTGCATGCCTTCGTCGGGCTCGACGGCAGGCGGCTGGTAGTCCGGGGTATCGTCCGCCGCCTCGGGGTTCACTTGACGGCGTCCCCGGTTTCCACGGCCCTGGCGGCGTCGGTGAATTTTTCCAGGCTGTAGCCGAGGCCGCGCACGGTGACGATGCGCACGCCGCCCACCTCGATCTTCTTGCGCAAGCGGTGCACATACACTTCGATGGCGTTGTTGCTCACTTCCTCGCCCCATTCGCACAGGTGGTCCACCAGCTGCTCCTTGGAGACCAGGCGGCCGGTGCGGGCCAACAGGATTTCCAGCAGGCCCAGCTCGCGCGCGGACAGGTCCAGCATCTGGTCGTTGATGTGGGCGCTGCGGCCCACCTGGTCGTACGTGAGCGGGCCGTGCTTGATGACGGTGGCGCCGCCGCCGGCGCCGCGGCGGGTGAGGGCGCGCACCCGCGCTTCCAGCTCGGACAGGGCGAACGGCTTGGCCATGTAATCGTCGGCGCCCAGGTCGAGGCCGTTGACGCGCTGCTCGATCGAATCGGCCGCCGTCAGGATCAGCACCGGCAGCAGCGAACCGCGCGCGCGCAGCCGGCGCAGCACTTCCAGGCCGGACAGCTTGGGCAGTCCCAGGTCCAGGATCAGCAGGTCGAACTCTTGCGTGGACAGCGCCGTATCGGCCTCCTGGCCGTTGTGCACGCAGTCGATGGCATAGCCCGACTGGCGCAGGGAACGGGTGAGCCCGTCGGCAAGAACACTATCATCTTCGGCAAGTAATATACGCATGGGGACTCCGGCTACTCAAGTTCGCATTGTGTTTCATTTCCCGCAAGATGGCGAGTTTTTGCGCGCAACCGATCATTTAGTGGCGCGCCACTAAATCGACATTTCAATCAAATCGCGCTTGCGCTTATCA
>JBEVMD010000367.1:0-2509 GCA_040508835.1 Duganella sp.
AACTTGTCCTTGTCGATGCCGTTCTTGACAGCCCACTCGATGTTGGCGTCGTCGCTTTGCAGGCGCTTGCGCTCCACGTGCCAGGTCTGCAGCACCTTGGCGTGCAGTTGCGATTCCAGCTTCATTGCTTCGAGCGTCAGGAACAGGTGCGCTTCCGGATCTTTTTCGCCCGTCAGCGGCAGGTGGATGCGGCGGAAGTTGATGTTGTCGCCCTGCTTCTTGACCCAGTCCAGCATGGCTGGCTCCAGCGCGTAGCACGCGGGGCAGTGGTACATGAAGAACTCGATCACCTCGACTTTTTTGCCGTCCGCCTGCACCGGCTGCGGATTTTTCAGGATGGTGTATTCGGCGCCGGCCTTGGGCGCGGTGGGCGAGGCAAAGGCGCTGCCGGCCAGCATGGCAACGGTGACAGTGGCAGCGATGATGAGTTTACGACGAAGCATGGTTGTCCTTTAAAAAAATCTGCACTGGGAATATACCAGCTTCCGGCGCGCTGCGGCGGCGTCCCTCCCGCAATGTACATTACGCTACAATTGGCCACACTTGGCCTTCCGGATTCCCCATGAAAATCGCACCGCTCGCGCTGGCGGCATTGACCCTCACTTGTACTTGCACGTGCGCCGGCGCCAACGCCGCCGCGCTCTCCCCCACCGAGCAAGCCATCGTGGCCCAGGCCCGGGCCAATGCGCCGCAGGCATTGCAGCTGCTGGAGCGCTCGGTCAACATCAACAGCGGCACCATGAATCTCGACGGCGTGCGCGCGGTGGGCCGGCTGTATCGCTACGAACTGGAACAGCTGGGCTTTGCCACGCGCTGGATCGACATGCCGCCCGCCATGGGACGCGCCGGCCACCTGATCGCCACGCGCGACGGCAACCAGGGCAGCGGGGCCAAGGGCAAACGCCTGCTGCTGCGCGGCCACCTCGATACCGTGTTCGAACCAGGCAGCCAGGTGCCACTGTGGCAGCGCGACGGCGACCGCGTGCGCGGCCAGGGCGTCAACGACATGAAGGGCGGCGACGTGGTCATCATCGAAGCGCTGCGCGCGCTGCAGCGCGCCGGCGCGCTCGATGGCGCCGCCATCACCGTGCTGTTGACGGGAGACGAGGAAGACGCGGGCGAACCGATCGCCGTCTCGCGCGCGGACATGGTGGCGGCGGCCAGGCGCAGCGACATCGCGCTGGCCTTCGAGGGCACGGTGCGCAACCAGGAAGGACGGGACACCGGCACCATCGGGCGCCGCTCATCGTCGTCATGGGAGCTGGAGGTCAAGGGCAAGCAGGGTCACTCGAGCGGCATCTTCAGCGAGAACGCCGGCTACGGCGCCGTGTATGAAACGGCGCGCATCCTCGACGGCTTCCGCCAGCAGGTGATCGAGCCCGATCTGACCTTCAGCGCCGGCATGATGGTGGGCGGCACCGATGTGGCCGTCGCCCCCGGCGGCATCGAGGGCACAGCGTCGGGCAAGACCAATGTGATTGCCAAGTCGGCCTCGGTGCGCGGCGACCTGCGCTACCTGAGCTTTGAGCAGCGCGACCGCGCACACGCCAAAATGCGCGCCATCGTGGCGCAGAACCTGCCGGGCACCAGCGCCAGCATCGTGTTCCACGACGCCTATCCGCCCATGTCTCCCACGGCCGGCAATGTGGCCTTGTTGAAGGTGTATTCGCAGGCCAGCAGCGACGCCGGGCTGGGAGAGATTCCCGCCCTGCCGCCGGGCCAGCGCGGCGCCGGCGACATCCAGTTCATCGCGCCCATGCTCGACAGCCTCGATGGCCTGGGCGTGGCCGGCAACGGCGCCCACTCGCCGGACGAGGACCTGGAAATCGCGTCCGTCGAACGGGCGACCATCCGCACCGCACTGCTGATCTACCGCCTCACGCGCTAGACGCCGGGCTCACCCCGGCCGCGCTTCCAGCCCGCCGATATCCTTCATCAGCGCGATCAGGCGCGTGGCGCCCAGGCCCAGCGGGCGGTCGTTGACCCACACCACGTCCACCCACAGCCGCAGCTGGTTGCTCATGGTGGCAAAGTCGATGGCCAGCAGCGCGCCGTCGTCCAGCAGCGGCGCCACCAGCCGCCGCGGTAAAAATGCCCAGCCGATCCCGGACTGCACCAGTCCCAGGATGGCCTGGTGGCTGTCGGTGCGCCACAGCTTGCGCGACACCAGCACCCGCATATCCTCCTGGTGCGCGGCGCGGCTGACGATGGCCACCTGCCGGATATCGACCAGGTCCTCGAGCCGGAAGTGGCCGTTGCGCTCGCGCGCCAGCGGGTGCTGCGGCGAGATCACGGCCACCAGCACTTCGCTGCCCAATTCCTGGAAGCTTTCGCGCTCGTCCACCTGCGGGCGGTCGTACAACAGCGCCAGCTGCGCGGTGCCGTCGTGCAGCATGCGGCGGGCATCGGCCTGCGGCGCGGACAGCACGTCCACTTCCAGCGACGGGAATTCCTCGGCCAGCCGCGCCAGCGGTTCGCTCCACGCGGCCGACAGCAGCTCGGGCGCCAC
>JBEVMD010000476.1:0-3082 GCA_040508835.1 Duganella sp.
CGACCAGTGCCAGGCCGGCCAGCAGCATGCCGTAGGTCTCCGGTTCCGGCACGGCCGCCACCGACGACGCATCGAATTCCACGCGCAGGCCAGTCGGGTTGCCGCCGTTCTGGGCCCAGTTGGTCACGACGAAGTCGAGCTGGTTGGTGCCGCTGACGAAGGCGCTCGAGCCGGTGGTGCTGGTCGTGAAGCTGCTCCAGTCCGTAAAACCGTTGCCGGTGCCGATTTCCACGTTGTTGAGCACTACCTTGACCGTGTTGTCCGCCGCGACGCGGCCGCTGAACGAGGCCGTCGAAGCGTTATAGCCGGTCAGGTCGAACGACAGCGAATAGGTGTACGTGCCTGCATTCCAGGCGTCGAACGACTGGCCCTGGCTGGCGGTCGGCGTGATCCACTTCGAGGTGGCCGAGTTGGCCATCCACGGGTTCACGGGCCAGGTGTTGTCGAGCGTGATCACCGGGGTGGTGGTGCCGATCCACGGATCGCTGACGGCCGTCAGCGTGTAGTTGGCATCCTTGGCCCCGCCGACGCCCACGCCGGTGTTGGCCAGGCCGCCGATGGTGGCCGCGTTCGCGGTGGACAATGCTGCGAGAAGAACTGCTGCGGCGATAAAAGTGCGTTGCATGATGACCCCTGATAAGTGATTGATAACGTGCGCATCGAAGTGCAAGTCTCGAAACCGTTGTTTGGGGCATCGATAAAGCTGAAACATCTGACTGAGTGCCATTATAGCGATGTTTTTAAATAAATGCTCACGTGCTACTAAAATTTCTCTATTGCACGTGAGGCATCGGGTCTGCATTGGTACGCATGCAACACCTGGACCGGTACCGGCGCTCCGGTCAGCCGTTGAACGTCCGGTCTTCCCGGGCCAGCCGCACCAGCAGCGGCGCCGGTTCCCAGGCGTCGCCGTGGCGTCCCTGGGCGAACCGGCCGATCGCCGCCAGCACCTCGGGCAGGCCGACCGTGTCGGCATAAAACATCGGGCCGCCCCGGTACGGCGGGAAGCCGTAACCGGCCAGGTACACCATGTCGATGTCGGACGCCCGCAGCGCGATGCCCTCCTCCAGTATCCGCGCCCCCTCGTTGACCAGCGCATACACCAGGCGTTCGACGATTTCCCGGTCGTCGATGGGGCGCCGGGCAACCCCCAGTTCGGCCGAATGACCGACGATCATGGCATTGACCGCGTCGCTCGCATGCGGCGTGCGGTCGCCCTCCCGGTAGTCGTACCAGCCGGCGCCGGTCTTCTGGCCGTAGCGGCCCATCTCGCACAGCAGGTCCGCGGTCCTGGAATAGGCGATCTCCGGCTTTTCCCGGTACCGGCGCTGGCGGATCGCCCAGCCGATGTCGTTGCCGGCCAGGTCCGCCATGCGGAACGGTCCCATGGCAAAGCCGAACTGTTCGGCAGCGCGGTCCACCTGGGCCGGCAAGGCGCCCTCTTCCAGCAAAAAGCCCGCCTGGCGGCTGTACTGCTCGATCATGCGGTTGCCGATGAAGCCATCGCACACGCCCGACACGACGCCGGTTTTCCGGAGTTTCCTGGCCAGCGCCAGCGCCGTGGCCAGCACATCCTTGCCAGTCTGCGCGCCGCGCACGATTTCCAGCAGTTTCATCACATGCGCCGGGCTTAAGAAATGCAGGCCGATCACGTCCTGCGGGCGGCCGGTGACGGCGGCAATCGCATTCACGTCGAGCGTGGACGTGTTGGTGGCCAGGATGGCGCCCGGCTTCATCACCGCATCGAGCTGGCGGAAAACGGCCTGCTTGACGTCGAGCTGTTCGAACACGGCTTCGACCACGATATCGGCGTCGGCAAGGTCGGCGTACGCCAGGGTGGGCGTGACCAGCGCCAGGCGCTGCGCCAGCTGTTCCGGCGTGAGCTTGCCCTTTTGTACTGCGCTGGCGTACTGCTTGCGCAGCGCGGCCACGCCCCGGTCCAGCGCGTCCTGGCTGGTTTCCAGCACGGTGACGCCGATGCCGGCATCCAGGAAATTCATGGCGATGCCCACGCCCATCGTGCCCGCGCCCACCACGGCTGCCGCCTGCAGCGTGCGCAGCGGCGTATCGGCCGGCACATCGGGCACCTTGCCCGCCACGCGCTCGGCAAAGAAGGCATGGCGCAGCGCTTTCGATTCCGTGCTCTGGATCAGATGCATGAAGCGTTCGCGTTCGAACTTCATGCCGGCATCGAACGGCATGGCGACCGAGGCGCCCACGGTGGCGATGCATTCGAGCGGCGCGGGATAGCCGGGCAATCGGGCCGCGACCATGTCGCGCGCGGCCTGCAGCACGGCGTCCGCGTGCGGGTGGTCGACCGCGCGGTCGCGCACCTTGGGCAGCGGCCGCGCGTCGGCCACGGACTGCGCAAACGCCACGGCCTCGGCAATCAGATCGGTGCCGGCGTCGAACACCCGGTCGAACAGGGGCGTGCCGGCCAGGCGGTCGGACAGTACCGGTTCGCCCGTCACGATCATGTGCAGCGCCTGCTCCAGCCCCAGCACGCGCGGCAGGCGCTGGGTGCCGCCCGCGCCCGGCAGCAGGCCCAGCTTGACTTCCGGCAGCGCGATTTTCGCGCCCGGCAGCGCTACCCTGTAATGGCATCCCAGCGACAGCTCCAGCCCGCCGCCCATGCAGACGGTGTGGATGGCCGCCACCACCGGCTTGGTCGCATGTTCAGCGGTGGCAATCAAGGTATGCAGCGACGGCTCGGCCAGCGCCTTGGGCGAATTGAACTCGCGGATGTCGGCGCCGCCCGAGAAGGCCTTGCCGGCCCCGGTGATCACGATGGCGTTGACGGCGTCGTCGGCCAGTGCCCGCTCGATGCCGGCCACGGCAGCGGTGCGCGTGGCCAGGCCCATGCCGTTGACCGGCGGGTTGTTCAGTGTAATGACGGCAACAGTGCCGTGCACCTGGTATTCGGCGGTCATGTCTCTTCCTTTTGTTGGTCTGAACGGCAAAAGGTGATCGTACCGTAAAACTTGCCATTACCGCTACCCGCTTTTGATTGGAGAGATAGAACTTTGGCTGCAAGAGAATTATTCACCGCGACTATATTTTACGTGGTCGAATTATTAATTCC
>JBEVMD010000487.1:0-9192 GCA_040508835.1 Duganella sp.
CGACCAGTACGCGCTGCAGGCCTTCGAAGTCAATGCGCTCGACTACCTGCAAAAGCCGATCCAGCCGGCGCGCATGGCGGCGGCCCTGAACCGGCTGGCAGGCCGGCCGCCCGCCATCGGCCATGCCGCTGCCGATACGCCTGCGACCGCGGCGCACAGAAAACTGTTCATCAAGGATGGCGAACGATGCTGGTTCGTCGCGCTGCACGACATCCGCCTGTTCGAATCGGACGGCAATTACACGCGCGTGTATTTCGACCAGCACCGGCCGCTCACGCTGCGTTCCTTGAACCAGCTTGAGGAGCGGCTCGATCCGCAGCGGTTCTTTCGCGCCAGCCGCCGCCACATCGTCAACCTCGATTTCATCGACCGCGTGGCGCCCAACGAGACCGGCGGGCTCGATCTGACGCTGCGCGACGGTACGCAGCTGGAAGTGTCGCGCCGCCGCGCCGCCCAGTTCAAGGTCCTCACCAGCCTGTGACAGGGCTACCCGCGCAGCGCATGGGCCGGCGCCATGCGCATGGCCATGCGCGCGTGGCGGCCGGTCGCCAGCAGCGCCACCATCACCGTGAGCACCAGGGACAGCGCCAGCATCCAGTAGCCGCCGGGCGCGTGCGCCACGTAGCCTGCTAGGTAGCGCCGGATGGCCAGCGCCGCCAACGGCAGCGCGACGCCGGCGGCAATCAGCAACAGCATCCCCGTCTCGCGCATCACCAGCATGCCGATATCCCGGCGGCGCGCACCGTGCAGCTTGCGCAGCACGATTTCCTTTGCACGGCGCTGCACGGTGGTGGCCGATAACACGTACGAGCCGAAGGCCGCGATCAGGAGCGCGATGGCGGTGGCGACGATCAGCAATGCCGACAGGCGCGACTCGTCCGCGTAGTTCACCGCCAGGATATCGCCGGCGCGCTGCGTGCGCACGATCGCATCGGGGAAGTAGCGCGGCCACAGCGCGCGCACCATGTTGTCGACTTGCGCGGCCGGCGCCGTGGTGCGCACGCTCAGCGCCACGCCTGCCGTCCACAACTCGTAGGCGGTCGCGCGCGGCGCCTCGCGCAGCGTACGGAAATGCAGGTCGGGCGCGATGCCCGCCACGCGCTTGCGCACGATCTTGCCGTCGAAATCGGTAA
Source organism: Duganella sp. (assembly GCA_040508835.1). Lineage (GTDB taxonomy): Bacteria > Pseudomonadota > Gammaproteobacteria > Burkholderiales > Burkholderiaceae_D > Rugamonas. Next base: position 1,134 of record JBEVMD010000487.1, read on the forward strand.
ACAGCACCACCTGCCCCACGGCCGCCTGCGGCGAGTCGAACCCCAGGTCGCGGGTCGCCACCGCGTTGAGCACCACCGGCACCGGATCGTCCTCCTTGTCCAGCGCGGCCTGGAACAGCCGTCCGGCCACGGGTGCGACGCCATACAGTTCGAAGAAGTTCGCGCTCACGCCTTTCATTTCCATGCCGGCGCCGGCGCCGCCCTCGCGCCGCAACTCGCGTGTCCACGCCTGGTCGAGCCGGCCCACCGGGTCTTCCGAGATGGCGATGCCCTGCACGCCAGGTTGCGCGGCCAGTGCCGTCATGAAGGCGCGCGCCTGCTCGCTGTAGCGCACCGGCGCCGGCAGGTCGACGATGGTCAATGGCCGGGGATCGAAACCGGGCGACGCGCGCAGCGCAAAATCGGTCTGCCAGGCGATGGCGCCGGTCACGCCCGCAAAACCCATGGCGATCGCCATTTGCGCCACCGTGAGCGCGCGCCGCCAGCGCATGCTCGCGGCCGATTCGGCGTCCGGCCGTCCGGCCAGCACCTGCGTGGGCATCACCCGCAGCGCGATCCAGGCCGGATACAGCGCGGTCAGCATCCCCACCAGGGCGCCGAGCGCCAGCGCGCCGGCGATGTGCGGCGCCGAGAGCAAGCCATCCAGGTCGCGGTTCATCAGATCGGCGAACTGCGGCAGCACCAGCCAGGCCAGCCCCAGTCCCAGCACGGTGGCCGTCAGCGCCACCGCTACCGACTCCACCACGAAGTGCAGCACGATGGCGCGGGCGCCGGCGCCCAGCACCTTGCGCAGCGCCACTTCGCGCTGGCGACGCAGCACGCGTATGGTGGCCAGGTTCACATAGTTGATGGCGGCCAGCGCCAGCACCAGGATGGCAATGGCCGCCAGTGCGGCGATTACCGCAGGGTCGGCGCGGTTACCGGGCCTGAAGACGCGGTTGCCCTGCACTGCGTGATCGAAATAGGCGCGGCGCAGCGGCGTCAAGCCGATGTCCATGATCTTGCGTTGGCCGAGCCGCGCCAGCGTTTCCGGCGGCTGGTTGCGCAGGCTGGGCGCGCGATCGACCGCCTGCTGGAACGCCTCCACGATGGCCGGCAGCGAGGCGCCCGGTTTTATCCGGATCAGCACCTTGCCCATCCAGCCTTGCTGGCCGGTGAGCAGCTCGTCGCGCACCATCTGCCCGGCCAGGGTGGAGTTCACGCCCAGCAGCGACTCGAACGGGATGGTGGTGTTGGGCGGCGGCGTGCGCACGACCGCGCCCACGCGCACCGTCTTGCCCTCGGCCTGCAGCGTACGGCCGACGGCGTCGCCGGCGCCGAACAGCCGCTGCGCCGTCGCCTGCGTGAGCACCAGCGCGTCCGGCTGCGCCAGCGCCTGGCGCACGTCGCCCTGCACTGCCTGCAATCCCATCATGCCCGCAAATCCCGGCAGCACGTACAACCCTTGCAGGTGCTGGCGATGTGCACCGATGCGCACCACCAGCGGCGTGGTCTCGGGCCGCGAGGGGAAGAAGACGGTGGCGTCCACCACGCCGGGCGTTTTCAGGGCGGTCTGTCGCAAAAAGGCCGGCGCCACGTCGTGCAGCGGCGACTGGGGATCGACGTTATAGCGCTGGGTGACGACGTACACGTGTTCCGCGTCGGGCACGTGCGCATCGTACTGCAGCGAATACCGCACGTACCCGAGCAGCAGGATGCACGTCGCCAGGCCGATGGCCAATCCCAGGATCACCGCCAGCGAGTAGCCGGGTTCCTGCGACAGCGCGCGCCAGCCGATACGGAAGTCTTGCAGTTTCATGGGCAGGTGCCTGTGGTGATGAGATACCGTTCCATTGCAACTAGCGTGCCACGGTACGCTCCCACGCCCGATGGCGCGCGCGCGGCCGGAGCACGGCCGCCGACAGCGCCGGCTGTCCGCTTACGAACGCCGCCGCTGTTCACTTCCGGACAGTCAGGCCCGGGATCGCCTGCGGCGTGTACGGCTTGACCGGCTGCTCGCGGAGTTTTTTCTCCAGCAGTTCGAGCGCCACTTCCAGCTGCCGGTCCTGGCCCAGGTAGGTGGCGTGCGGCGGATTGTCCACCACCACGTCGGGCGTCACGCCCACGCCCTCGATCAGCCACTGGCCGTCTTCCGTATTGAACTGGCCCATTTGCGCCACGCGCGCCATGCCGTTGTCGCTCAGGCGGTTGTTATCGCTGAGCCAGACGCCCGCGCCGGCCGTGCGCTTGCCCACCAGCGGCCCCAGTCCCAGCGCCTTGACGCCGGCGGCAAACGTCTCGCCGTCCGAATACGTGTATTCGTCCACCAGCACCACCAGGTGGCCGCGGAAGGTGTTCTGCATGTTGGGCGACGGCGCCACGCCCGGCGGCGCCCAGAAGGCCCACGCCTTGCGCAGCAGCTTTTCGATAATCCAGCTGTCGATGTTACCGCCGTTGTTGCGGCGCACGTCGATCACCAGGCCGGCGCGGTTGACGTTGGCATAGAAATCGCGCGCGAACGAGGCGATATCGGCCGCGCCCATGGCGCGCAGGTGCAGGTAGCCGATGCGCCCTTGGGAGGCCGTTTCCACCTGGCGCGCGCGCGACTGCTCCCAGTCGCTGTAGCGCAGCGCGAACTGCCTGGTCATCGTCACGGGCAGCACGATCACCGAACGCGTGACGCCCTGGCGCTGCACCGTCAGCAGCACCTGCTTGTCGGCCTGGTTCAGCAGCAGGTCGGCGATATCACGCGCCGCCGTGACCTGCTTGCCGTTGACGGCCGTGATGATGTCGCCCTCCCGCACATCGACGCCGGCCTGCGCCAGCGGCCCCCGTTGCGCGGGCAGTTCCGGTTCGCTGGCGTAGATATGCTCGACGCGATAGCCTTCGGCCGTGCGCGCCAGCAGCGCGCCCAGGCCGGCCGGCGTGCCTTCCGATTGCGCGCGGCGGATGTCGCCGGGACGGATCTGCGAGTGCAGCGCGCCCACTTCGCTGATCATCATGCCCAGCACGTCGTCGAGCTCCGCGCGGTCGGTCACGCGGTCGACCAGCGGCGCATATTTTGCGCGCACGGCCGGCCAGTCGGCGCCGCGCATCTTGACGTCGTACAGGAAGTCGCGGTGCATGCGCCAGGCGTCGTTGAACATCTGCCGCCATTCAAGGCGCGGGTTGGAAGTAAACGTCCAGTCGTCGACCTTGACCCTGGCCTTGCTGGTGTCGGTCGGCGCCTTGGCGCCCGCTTCCACCACCAGCATGTCGCCCGGACCGGTGGCGGCCAGGGTGCGGTAGTAGACGTGCTTGCGGTCGGCCGACAGGTCGAACTCGCGCACGTTCGCCGCAAACACTTCCGGTTTCGGTCCGTTGCCGGCGATGGCCAGGGTTTTCAGCGCGGCCTTGCCGTCGGCGCCGTCGGCGTCGATGAAGTACAAGCGTTTGTCGTCGACCTGCAGGCCCTGGTAGTTACCGGGCGCCAGCGGCACCTCGTACAGGCGCTCGGCCAGGCCTGCGTACGCGATGGCCGGCAGCGGCTTGCCGGCGCCTTTGGCGGCGCCCTTCACCACGGCGTTTTCCACCGCTTTTTCAGCAGCCTTTTCGGCCGCCTGTTCGGTCGCGCCTTCGGCCGGCTTGTCGGCCGGTTTGCTCAATTCGTCGTCCGGCTTGAACGGGAAGCGGTTGTCCGGCTGCAGCGCCAGCGCGTAGATGCCGGTGCGGCGGTCGAACACGGGCCCCATATTGCGGTCGCCCCACGGCGAGCCGTTGGCCAGCGTGAAGTTGCGGGCCGAGAGGAAGTACAGCCACCGGCCATCCGGCGAAAACACGGGCGCGCGCGAGGTGTAGCGGTCGCTGGTCACGAAATCCAGTTTTTTGGCGTCCAGGTTGTACAGGCCGATCTGGTCGCGCTGCTCGGTGCTGCCCGCGCGCACCAGCGCCAGGTTGCGGCTGTCGGGCGACCACAGGATTTCCTCGTATTCGCCCACGCCCGATTTGCCTGCATCGTCGATGATGGTATTGGTTTTGTGGGCCAGGTCCAGCAGCCAGAAACGGCCTTTCTTGTCGGTGTGACCGAGCCAGCGGCCGTCCGGCGACGGGTACAGCTTCCAGCGGTGGTTGGTGCCGTCGCGCGTCAGCTGCTCGCCCTGGCCGGAACCGTCGGCGGCGAATTTCCAGATTTCGTTTTCGCCGGTGGTGTCCACGATCGCGTACACGGCCTTGTCGTCGTGGCTGAACACCGCTTCGCGCGCCCGCGCGCCTTCGGGAATCGCGATTTCCACGCGGCGCTGCACGCCGGTGCCGGCCACGCTCACGCGCCCGCGCGCGGTCAGCACGATGCGTTCGAATTTGCCGGCCACGCGCACGCTGGTCAGATTTTCCAGCGGTGAGCGGATCTGCCGGCTGCGCTGCTGATCGAAGTCCGACACCAGTGGCGCCGCCAACGTGGCGTCGCTGCCCGCTGCCACGTCCCACACGTGCAGGTCGGCGCCCAGTTGGTAGGCGATGCGGCCATCGCCCATGGCGGCGTTGCGCACGTCCCAGTCCGTGTGGCGCGTCAGCTGGCGCGGGTCGCTGCCATCGGGCGCCATGGTCCACAGGTTGTCCGAGCCGCCACGGTCGCTGATGAAGTACAGGCGCCCTTGCCACCACATGGGACGCTTGCTGTTGGACGTATCGGCCGCCAGCAGCTGCGCCGCCTCGCCGCTGCCGTCGACAGCGAAGCGCCACAGCTGGGCGTAAGCGCCGCCGCGATAGAGCTTGACGTTGTCGTTGGTGAGGGCCAGGCCATTGCGGGTGAAGTACAAGGTCTTGCCGGCGTCGTCGAGCACGGCGTCGTTGGCGTCGGCCAGCGGGAAGACGCGGCGTTGCAGCGTGTCCGGGTTGACGGCGGCGATCACGTAGCTGCGCGCCGGTCCGGTGCCGCCGGCCATGCTCACCAGCACCTCGCCCTGGGCGGTCCAGCCCAGCACCGTGACGGCGCCGTTCTCGAACGTGATCCGTTTGGGCAGACCGCCCGCGAGCGGCATCACGTACGCCTCCTGCGCGCCCTCGTAGGCGCCGGAAAACGCTACCCGCTGACTGTCGTGCGAGATCGCTGCATTGGTTTCGGCACCGGGATGGGTGGTCAGGCGCTGGGCGGCGCCGCCGCGCACGCCCGCTTTCCACAAGTCGCCTTCAGCGGTAAAGACCACCGCGTCGCCCCGGATCGCGGGAAAGCGGTAATAGGCTTCGGCGGCGTGCGCGGGAGGGATGGCGGTGGCCAGCAGGCCGGCGGAGAGCAGGGACAGGGACAGGCGGGACAGATTCATGAGCGTTCGAGCGTGAGTGGTCGGATGAACGCTGATTCTGGCACAGCTTGCATCGTGACAGATAAAAAAAAGCCCGCGCCACTTGCGTGGGCGGGCTTTTTAGCGGGCGCTGATGCTTAGTCCACTTCCACCGTTTCGGGCGGCAGGGTCGGCGCGGCGTCGGGCGGTTCCGGGAACTCCAGCTTGACCACGTCCTTGTCGTCGAGGTCCACGGTGACGCGGCCACCGGCCACCAGGCGGCCGAACAGCAGCTCGTCCGCCAGCGCCTTGCGGATCATGTCCTGGATCAGGCGCGACATCGGCCGCGCGCCCATCAACGGATCGAAGCCTTTTTTGCCGAGGAACTTGCGCAGCTTCTCGGTGAAGATGGCTTCGACCTTTTTCTCGTGCAGCTGCTCTTCCAGCTGCATCAGGAATTTGTCGACCACGCGCAGGATGATCTCTTCGTCCAGCGCACGGAAGCTGATGATGGCGTCGATCCGGTTGCGGAACTCCGGCGTGAACATGCGCTTGATGTCGCCCATCTCGTCGCCGGCCTGCTTGGAGTTGGTGAAGCCGATGGTGGCCTTCTGCAAACTCTCGGCGCCCGCATTGGTGGTCATGATGATGATCACGTTGCGGAAGTCCGCTTTGCGACCATTGTTGTCGGTCAGCGTGCCGTGGTCCATCACCTGCAGCAGGATGTTGAAAATGTCCGGGTGGGCTTTTTCAATCTCGTCCAGCAGCAGCACCGCGTGCGGTTTCTTGGTGATGGCTTCGGTGAGCAAACCGCCCTGGTCGAAACCGACATAGCCCGGCGGCGCGCCAATCATGCGCGAGACGGCGTGACGCTCCATGTACTCCGACATGTCGAAGCGGATCAGGTCGATGCCGAGGATGAAGGCCAGCTGCTTGGCCACCTCGGTCTTGCCGACGCCGGTCGGACCGGAGAACAGGAACGAACCGATCGGCTTGTCCGACTTGCCCAGACCGGCGCGCGCCATCTTGATGGCCGAGGCCAGCGCTTCGATGGCCGGGTCCTGTCCGAACACCACGTTGCGCAGGTCGCGGTCGATGGTTTGCAGCTTGCTGCGGTCGTCCTGGTTGACCGATTGCGGCGGAATGCGCGCGATCTTGGAAATGATGTCCTCGATCTCGGTCTTGCCGATGGTTTTCTTCTGCTTCGATTTCGGCAGGATGCGCTGCGCCGCACCCGCTTCGTCAATGACGTCGATGGCCTTGTCGGGCAGGTGGCGGTCGTTGATGAAGCGCGCCGCCAGTTCGGCCGCGGTGGACAGCGCCGACGACGAGTACTTGACGCCGTGGTGCTCTTCAAAGCGCGACTTCAGGCCGCGCAGGATCTGCACGGTCTGCTCGACGGTCGGCTCGTTGACGTCCACTTTCTGGAAGCGGCGGCTCAAGGCGTGGTCTTTTTCGAACACGCCGCGGAACTCGGTGTAGGTCGTGGCGCCGATGCACTTGAGCTGACCATTGGCCAACGCCGGCTTGAGCAGGTTCGAGGCGTCGAGCGTGCCGCCCGAAGCCGAACCGGCGCCGATGATGGTGTGGATCTCGTCGATGAACAGGATGCCGTTCGGGTTGTCCTTGAGCTGCTTGAGGACGGCCTTGAGGCGCTGTTCGAAATCGCCGCGGTACTTGGTGCCGGCCAGCAGCGCGCCCATGTCGAGCGAGTACACGACCGCCGTGCTCAGGATGTCGGGGACGTCGCCCTGGGTGATGCGGTAGGCCAGGCCTTCGGCAATGGCGGTCTTGCCCACGCCGGCTTCGCCGACCAGCAGCGGATTGTTCTTGCGGCGGCGGCACAGGATCTGGATCACGCGGTCGACTTCCTCGTCGCGCCCGATCAGCGGATCGATCTTGCCTTCGGCCGCGGACTTGTTCAGGTTTTGCGTGAACTGGTCGAGCGGGCTTTCCTTGGGCTGCCCTTCGGCGCCAGGGGCGCCCTCTTCCACGCCTTCCGACGCCTTGGCGGCATCGGTCTGCTGGTCCTTGCGCACGCCGTGCGAAATGAAATTGACCACGTCCAGGCGGGTCACGCCCTGCTGGTGCAGGTAGTAGACCGCGTGCGAATCCTTCTCGCCGAAGATCGCCACCAGCACGTTGGCGCCGGTGACTTCCTTCTTGCCGTTGGAGGCGGACTGCACGTGCATGATCGCCCGCTGGATGACGCGCTGGAAACCGAGCGTCGGCTGGGTATCGACTTCGCCGGTGCCGGGCACCGTCGGCGTGTTGTCGCCGATGAAGTTGGTCAGGGTTTTGCGCAAATCCTCGATATTGACGGCGCATGCACGCAACACTTCGGCAGCCGAAGGGTTGTCGAGCAAAGCCAGCAACAGATGTTCGACCGTGATGAACTCGTGCCGAGCCTGCCGCGCTTCGACAAAGGCCATGTGTAAAGAGACTTCTAATTCCTGCGCAATCATACTTCCTCCATCACGCACTGCAGGGGATGCCCTGCCTTGCGCGCATGCGTTAATACAAACTCCACTTTGGTACACGCTATATCTTTGGAAAACACACCGCACACCCCTTTGCCATGCCGGTGTACGGAAAGCATGATCTGCGTCGCCGTTTCGCGATCCTTATTGAAGTACTCCTGGATAATGGCGACTACGAACTCCATCGGGGTGTAGTCATCATTGAGCAGCGCCACCTGGTACAAGGGCGGTGGCTTGACGGTCTGCCGCTCCAGCAGCTGTTCTGTATCGTGCTTGGTTGCCATAAGGGTATTCTAAAGTGCTTTTCGTGTCCGTGCGTACGCTAACAATCAGCGCGTGTCC
>JBEVMD010000528.1:0-13796 GCA_040508835.1 Duganella sp.
AGGGCTTCCTGACCTTGATGGCAGACTTCTAGCGCCTGATTAAGCCTCCATGGCCGCGTTGCAGCGCCTTGCCGTACTCGCGTACTGTCTTCGTCGCTGCGCCTTGCCCTGGAGGTTAATCAGTCGCTATATATTTTGATTAGTAGTACCGCCGCCGGGACGCTCGACACGGCGCGGTTTAGATGGACAGACTCCGATGAACACATCAGCTTTTGCATCGCCGCTGCCAGGCAGCTTGTCGCGGCGCGGATTTATCCAGGTAGCAGCGGCCGCTGCTACGGTCGCTGGCGCTTCGCTGTTGCGGCCGGCTTCGGTGCTGGCAGCCACGCCGGCCGTTGCTAGCGACCAGTCCGGCATGCCGGGCATTGCCGCACTGGGTGCGGGTGGCATCGCCGGTGGCAAACGTCCATTGGTATTCGGCCACCGCGGCGCCAGCGCGCTGCGGCCCGAACACACGCTGGCCGCGTACGCCAAGGCCATTGTCGATGGCGCCGACTACGTCGAACCGGACCTGTGCAGCACCAAAGATGGCGTGCTGGTGGCGCGCCACGAAGCGTACCTGAGCGAGACCACCGACGTGGCCAGCCACAAGGAATTTGCCAGCCGCAAAACCCGCAAGACCATCGACGGCGAAGCGCACGACGGCTGGTTTGTCGACGACTTCACGCTGGCCGAACTGAAAACCCTGCGCGCGGTGGAACGCATTCCCCAGTTTCGTCCCGGCAGCGCCGAGTACGACGGCATGTTCCAGGTGCTGACGTTCGAAGAGATCATCGATTTCGTGGCAGCCGAGTCGGCTGCGCACGGCCGCATCATCGGCATCGTGCCCGAGCTCAAGCACTCGACGTATTTCGCCAGCGTGGGCCTGCCGCTGGAAGACCGCTTCCTGTCCATCATTGCCGCGCACGATTACACGCGCCGCAACCCGGTGCAAATCCAGTCATTCGAAGTGGCCAATCTGAAGTATTTGCGCAGCAAGCTGGGCAGCCGCGCCAACCTGCGCCTGATGCAGCTGGTGATCGCCGAAGCCGTGCGGCCGATGGACGTGGCCGCCGCTGGCGGCAAGCTGACCTTCGCCCAGATGTGCACCCCGGCGGGCCTGCGCGACATCGCCCGGTATGCCGACGTGGTGGCGCCGCCCACGCGCGCCATCATCCCGCTGAACAAGGACGGCAGCCTGGCGGCCCCCACGTCCATCGTGGCGGACGCCCACCAGGCCGGACTGCGCATCGAACCATGGACCTTCCGTCCGGAAAACCGCTTCCTGGCGGCCGACTTCCGTAACGGCCCGGACACGGCGCGCAACGAAGCCGGTTCCATCGCCGAAATGAAACGCTATATCGCCACCGGCATCGACGGCTTTTTCACCGACGACCCGGCGCTGGGCCGCGCAGCCCTCGTTTAACCTGCTTTGACCGCTGGCGGGACAACCGGCAAAACCTGTCGGTTGTTTTTTTGCACGCCATTTTGTAACCAACTGTTACGTCGCGTCATAGCGCCTCTCTCCCTTTCGACAGACCTGAATTTCAATGTGGAAATTATAATTCCTTAATCAAGATTTAAGAAAACTTGTAGAGTCGGCTGTGACGTGCGGTTAGCGTCGTTTTGTACCTTCGGGTAATCAAACTCACAGCAAAGGATAGTTATGACTCGCAATATGTACCCCTGGTGGCAACGCACGGCGATGGCCGTGGCCGTCGGTATCGCCACCCTGGCCGCGGCGCCTGCAGCGCTGGCCGGCACCGGCGTGACCCTCGACTTCGACACGGTGGCGCCCGGCTTCCTGTACAACGGCACCCAGTTCGAACACCAGGGCGTGCTGCTCAGTTCCTATTCCAACGATCCCGAAGGCTTACCGGAAGACACGGTGGGCGCCATCTTCGACGGCAACGATGCCAGCACCTGCATGGGCCTGTCCTGCCCCACCAATAATTTCACGCCCGGCTATTACGCCGGCCTCAACGACGGCGTGCTGGTGATCGATGCGCCCCGGGCCGGCGGCCTGCAGGTCAAGTCGTTCGACGCCAGCTTCATTGGCGCCTTCCCCGGCTCCGGCGCCGAATTCCCGGGCGTGGCGGGCGTGCTGGAAATGCGCGGCTATGGCGCCGACGGCCAGTACCAGGTGGAGCGGTTCAACCTCGGCGGCCCGCTGGGCAACGAGTTCTTCATGCAGCGCTACGACACCAGCGCCAGCTTTGCCAATACCAGTTTTGCGGAAATCGTGCTGTTCGCCTACCGCTGCGACTACAGCGGCACCTGCTCGGCTTTCGAAACCAACGGCGGCCAGTTCGCGCTCGACAACGTCGCATTGACGGTCACCGCCGTGCCGGAGCCATCGGCCTGGCTCACGCTGTTCGGCGGCCTGGGCCTGCTGGGCGCCACGCTGCGCCGCCGGCGCCTTGCCTTCCGTGCCACCAGCACCAACGTCGCTGCCTGAGCCCCACCGGAAATTAATTGATGAAACTGACCTCGATCTCCCTCGCGGCGGCGCTGTGCTGCCTGGCCGCCACCGCCCATGCCGACGACACCCGCCGGCCATACATCGTGCAACTGGCCGACCAGCCCGTGAGCTCCTACGCCGGTGGCGTGCAAGGACTGGCCGCCACCCGGCCGGCGCCGGGCAAGCGGCTGGACCTGAACGCGCCGCCCGTACAAGCGTACAGCAACTATTTGCAGGCCAAGCAGGCCGGCGTGCTGGCCACACTGGGCGTGACGCCCGTCTACCGCTACCAGCTGGCCCTGAACGGCTTTGCCGCCATGCTGACCGACAGCGAAGTGCGCCAGTTGAAGGCCCGCAGCGACGTCGCCCATATTGCCGCCGACACGCGCCAGCACGTGCTGACCAATTACACGCCCACCTTCCTCGGCCTCGACCAGCCGGGCGGCCTGTGGAGCCAGCTGGGCGGCAAGAGCGCTGCCGGCGAAGACATCGTCATCGGCGTGCTCGACACAGGCGTGTGGCCGGAAAACCCGTCGTACAGCGACCGCGTGGACGGCAATGGCGCGCCGACTACCGCTGCCGACGGCCGCCTGGTCTACGATGCCCCGCCTCCCGGCTGGCAAGGCGGCTGCGATACGGGCGAAGGATTCGAGGCGCGCTCCTGCAATAACAAGCTGATCGGCGCGCGCTATTTTGCCGACAGTTTTCTCAGCGACGGCTCGCAGTTGCACTGGAGCGAGTTCCGCTCGGCGCGCGACTCCATCGGCGGCACGGTCGGCCATGGCGGCCACGGCACCCACACGTCCACCACCGCCGGCGGCAATCACGGCGTGGCAGCCACCGTGGGCGGCGTCAACATCGGCGCCACGTCCGGCATGGCGCCGCGCGCGCGGCTGGCCATGTACAAGGTATGCTGGACTGCCGATGTCGGTACCCCCACCGGCGAAAACGGCTGTGCGCTGGGCGATACCGTGGCTGCCGTCGAGCAGGCCATCATCGACGGCGTCAACGTACTGAGCTATTCGATCAGCGGCGGCACCGAGATCAAGGGCCCGGTGCCGCAGGCGTTCCTGCACGCGGTGGACGCCGGCATCTTTGTGGTGGCCGCTGCCGGCAACGAAGGCCCGGGCAACGGCACGCTGTCCCACATCAGCCCGTGGATGACGACCGTGGCCGCCACCACCCACGACCGCCAGCTGCTGGCCACGCTCACGCTGGGCAACGGCGCCCGCTACCGGGGCGCGTCGCTCAACACCCGTGCGCTGCCGGCCACCGCGCTGATCCGCGCCCAGGATGCGGCCGCCAGCGCGGGCCTGGCCACCGACGCTGCGCTGTGCTACAGCGCCGGCGAACACGGCGGCACGGCCGTGCTCGACCCGGCCAAGGTGCGCGGCAAGATCGTCGTATGCCAGCGCGGCGGCAATCCGCGCCTGGACAAGAGCCTGGCCGTGCTGCAGGCAGGCGGCGCCGGCATGGTGCTGGTGGACGACGGCCTGGGTACGATTGCCGAAGCGCATTCTGTGCCCACCGTGCACGTGAGCGCGGCCGATGGCGCGCTGATCGCCAGCTATGCGCGCACCACGCGGGCGGCCACGGCCATGTCGGTCTTCGTCAACACCCGGGGCGACGTCGCGGCGCCGGTGGTGGCCAGCTTCTCGTCGCGCGGTCCGAACATGGTGGACGCCAACGTGCTCAAGCCCGACCTGGGCGCGCCCGGCGTCAACATCCTGGCCGGGGTGACGCCGGAACTGACGCCGGCCCAGCGCGACGCCATCGCCGCCGGCACCGGCACGGCCACGCTGTCGGCCTGGGCCTTCTACGACGGCACCTCGATGGCCACGCCGCACGTGGCTGGCATCGGCGCGCTGCTGCACCAGCTGCATCCGACCTGGTCGGCCAGCGCCATCAAGTCGGCGCTGATGACCACGGCCACGTCCACCCTGCCCGACCAGCTCGCCGGCGACAACCGCGGCGTGCTGCCGTGGGCCCAGGGCGCCGGCCAGGTCAGCCCGACGCGCGCGGCCGATCCCGGCCTGGTGTACGACATCACGGCGGAAGAGTACGCCAAGTACGTGTGCAACCAGGGCGACAATGCGCCGTGCAGCACCGGCGTGGCGCCCGGTTACGCCTTGAATCTGCCCAGCATCACGCTGGAAAACGTGGCCGGCGCGCTGACGGTCGTGCGCCGCGTGACCAACGTGGGCGCCACCAGCGCCACGTACCGCGCCAGCAGCAAGCTGGCCGGCTACGACGTGGCCGTGACGCCCGCCACGCTGACGCTGGCGCCGGGCGAGAGCGCCAGCTTCAAGGTCGCCTTCACCCGCACCAGCGCGGCCGACCAGGTGTGGCAGTTCGGCACGCTGACCTGGACCGACGGCCAGCACACCGTCAACAGCCCGCTGCAGGTGCGGCCCGGCAGCCTGATCGGCGCACCGGCGCTGATCCGCTCGGACCGGGGCAGCAGCCTGCGGGCGCTCAGCGTGTCCACCAACTTCAACGGCCGCCTGGCCGCTGCCGTCGGCGGACTCAAGCCGGTGCAAAAAGCCAGCTACGACATCGCGCAAGCGCCGTTCAACACGGTCGATACGCCCGAGCAGATTGCCGCCGCCTGCCGCGCTGGCGGCACCGGCGTGCAGCTGATCCCCGTCACCGTCCCCGCGCAGACCATGGTTGCCCGCTTCGAGCTGTTCAACCGCGATACGGGCCATGGCGGCAACCACGACCTCGACCTGGCGCTGCTCGATGCCGGCGGCAAGCTGGTGGGACTGAGCCGCCTGCAAGGTTCCGACGAAAGCGTGCTGCTGACCCGTCCGCCTGCAGGCAGCTACCGCGCCTGCGTGGTGGGCACCTGGATTGCCGACAACCGCAGCACCACGTTCGCGCTGTCGTCGGCCATCGTCACGCCGGCGGACAACAACGGCACGCTCAAGGTGTCGTTGCCGGGCAAGGTGTACTACGGCCAATACGCCACGGTCGGCGTCAACTGGAACACGGCGCCGGGCCAGCGCTACCTGGGCGCCATCGACCTGAACACCAGCACCGGCCAGTACGGCGCCACCACCGTGGTCGCCATCGACAACGACGACGCCGTCCCGCGGCCGGAAGCGGTCAGCAAGCAGGTCCAACGCGTTGTACTCAAATAAATCTCACAGGAATCCCGACATGAAACGATCCATTTTCTCGCTGTCCCTGCTGGCCGTGCTTGGCGCGCTGGCCACTGCTCCGGCCATGGCCGCCTCCGGTCACTCGGTGGTGGATTTTTCGCACGGCATGCAGGACTGGTATGGCGACCAGGCCGCGCAGACCGGCGCCATCAACACCAGCCTGGGCAATGGCACGCCCGCCTTCCACATCGACGACTTCGGCCACGGCTTTTACATGAAGTCCTTTGTCAACCAGGATTTCCTGGGCAACTACACGGCCTTCCCCGCGCTGACCCTGAGCATCGACCTCACGGTAGCCGAGCTGGCGGTGGCCCGTCCGGGCGGCGCCGCGCTGACCGAGAATTTCTACGTGGAGCTGCGCGACTACGACAAGCCCGCCGTCACCGACATTTACTCCAGCGTGTATTTCAAGCTGGGCACGATCAGCGCGGCCCAGGGGTCGCAGCACCTGACGGTCACGATTGCCGACACCGGCGCCAGCGCGCTGCCGGCAGGCTGGCTCGGCACCGGCGACTACGACGCCAGCGGCAACGACGTGCTGCCTTACGGACAAACCTTCGGCCGCATCCTCGGCGATGTCGATGAAATCGTGTTCGGCACCGTGCCCCCGAACGGCCTCACCGGCGCCACCGTGTACTACAACGTCGCTGTCGACAATATTGCGATCCAGGCCGCCGCGGTGCCGGAACCGGCGCCGGTCGCCATGCTCGGGATGGGACTGGGCCTGCTGGGACTGGTCGCCGCGCGGCGCCGCAACGCGCGCGCGGCCGCGCCGGAGGGCGTGGCGTGAGGCGCGTCCGACCTGAAACCCTGGCCCCGCTGGCAAAGCTTGCGCTGGCAGTGGGCGCCGTCTGCGCACTGGCCGCCGCCGGTGCGCCGGCAGCGCACGCTGCCAGCCCGGCCACCGTCGATTTTTCGCAAGGCATGCAGGACTGGATCGCGGCCGGCGCCGGTGCATCGGCCACGTCCGGCATCGACAGCACGCTGGGCAACGGCACGCCGGCGTTTCACGCCGTCGGCACCAGCAACACGATGCAGATGACCAGCCTGACCAATGCCGGCTTTCTGGGTGACTACGGCGGCCATGGCTTGCTGACCTTTAGCGTCGATGTCGATGTCGCCACACTGCAGACGGCCGGTTCCGGCACGTCGATCCAGCAGGATTTCGTGCTGGAGCTGCGCGACTACGACAAGCCCAGCCCGATGCGCAGTTATTCCAGCGTGTGGATCAAGCTGGGTGCCATCGGCGACGGCATGCCGGCCAGCCAGCATTTTTCGGCGACCTTCGATCCGCTGTCGAACGTGCTGCCGGCCGGCTGGAACGGTTACGGCGAATACGACCAGGATGGCCACATGGGCCTGCCCTACGCCCAGACCTTCCGCCGCCTGCTCGGTGACGTCGACCAGATCGTCATCGGCACGTCGGTGCCCAACTATTACTATTTCAGCGAGCAGGACTACGATGTGGCGATCGATAACATCGCCCTGACCGTTGCCGCGCCGGTACCGGAACCGGCGCCGGTGGCCATGCTGGGACTGGGATTGGGACTGCTCGCCATGCTGGCACGGCGCCGGCGTGGTAAAGACAACGGCAGCGGCTGACAATGCATCAGACAGTGGGCTGCGCGGATGTCGAAGTCGCGCCCGGTTCATCCGCGCCGTTACCGCTGCTGCTCTTGCTGGCGATTGCCTAGCGGCTGGCCTGGCGCGTGCTGTCGGCGCGCGGCAGTGCGGCGGCCAGGTCCAGCCATGGCTGCGGCGCCGGCTTGTTGCGCTCGCGCACGGCAAAGAAGCTGACCACCTGGTCGCTGTTCTTGTCGAAAAATTCCACCGACGTCACGCCCGCGCGCCTGACCACCCAGCCGCTGGCAAACGCGCTGTCGCGCAGGTGCAGGTTGAACGCGGGATCGAGCACGTTGTAGTATCCGCCCGCCTCGGCCACCTTGTCGATGGTGCCGCTGTAGATCTGGATCGTGGCGCCGTTGCCGAGGAAGGTCATGAACTTGATGCGCTCCCTGG
The DNA here is from genome assembly GCA_040508835.1 of Duganella sp. GTDB lineage: Bacteria > Pseudomonadota > Gammaproteobacteria > Burkholderiales > Burkholderiaceae_D > Rugamonas. The sequence continues at coordinate 7,624 of JBEVMD010000528.1, forward strand.
CCACGCCTTCGAGCAGCGTGCGCACTGCCTGCGGCGCGATGCGCTCGGCCGCGCCCGGCGGCGCCAGCCGCATCGCCTGTTCGCGCGAGACGCCGAACTCGGTCAGCAGGCGGTTGAACTGGTGCACGTCGTTGAGCTCGTTCCAGGCCAGCTGGAATTCCTTGACGTCGATGGCGCTGTCCGGCTTTTCTTTTGCCTTGACGGGCGCCGCCGCCACCTTCAGGTCCGGGCTTTGATTGACGTTGCGGAAGTCGGCCACCAGCTGGTCGAACACGGGGGCGCCGGCGTCGCTTTTCACGTACAGCTTGTGCACGGCGTTGCCGCTGGCATCGAAAAACTGCAGGCTGCGCGTCAGCACGCCGTCCTTGCCTGGCTGGCTGACGGCAAACGCGTATTGCCACTGGTCGAACCAGAAGCGCAGGTCGATCTCGCCACCGAGGTAGCCGCCGGCGATATTGCGCATGCGCACTTCACGCTCCTTGGACTTGTCGTCATCCAGCGTCTGCACGTCTTCGTCGGGCTTCAGGCGGGTGGCGACGCCCGTGCGTTCGATCACGCCGTTCTCGTTGCGCGTGAGCGCCATGACCTTGCCCAGGTCCAGCGCGCGGCGCATGATTTCCCGCGCCGCGTACGGTTGCGTGCCCTGGTCCTGCAGGCGGGTGACGGTCTTGCCGAGGCCCGTTGCCAGCAGATCCGCTTCGGACACGCCCAGCTGCCTGGCGGCGTCGCGCGCCGGCAGCTTCGGTTGCGCGGCGTGCAGCTGGTCCCACTGCTCGGCCAGCGTGGCGGCGCTGCCGGTGACTGAGGTGAGCAGCAAGGCGCTGGCCAGCGCCAGCGCATAGCGATGATGGTGTTTCATGGGGGCTCCGTTCATTAGTAGATGACTTTGAGGTTGACCGCGTAATTGCGCCCGGGACGCGCCATGCGTTCGATATCGTCGCGCGTGGCTACCGTGGTGCCGCCCGGCAGGCCGCGGGCGGACGCGAAGTCCCAGTATTTTTTATCGCCGAGGTTGTAGGCGCCAGCGCTCAGTTCGATATGCGGGCTGATATTCCAATAGGCCGTGACATCCATCACGCCATAGCCGGGCGTCAGGAAGCGCTCCGCAGTCACGCCGCTGGTGACGCCGCTGATCACGTCGTTGCCTGCGCGCTGGCTGCGCACACCGCTGACGGTGAACGCCGCGCCGCCACGCCTGGCCGGATCGTCCCAGGCCAGCGTGGCGTTGGCCTTGTACGGCTGCACCGACACCAGGTCGCCCTTTTGGCCGGTCGATGTGTTTTCCGCCTTGCCGCGCGACAGGCCGGCCGCCAGGTTCACGCTGTAGCCCTGCATGGCTTGCAGCCACTGCCCCAGCTGGAAGCGGCTGGAAAACTCGCCGCCCCAGGTCCTGGCCTTGCCGATGTTTTCCGGGCGGAACAGGCCGAACGTCAGGGTCGGGTAATTGACGGGATCGGGCGCTTGCGCGGCGTACTCGATGAAGTTGTTGTACCGGGTGGTGAACAGCGACGCGCTCAGTTCCACGCCCGGGGTCGGCGCGCCTTTCAGGCCCAGCTCGAACGCGTTGCTGGTTTCCTTTTGCAGGTCCGGGTTGCCCAGCACGGCATAGCCGGCGCTGCCGCCCGTGTAGCTGAACGAGTCATAGGTGCCGGTGCGCTCGGCCGAGTTGGGCAGGCGGGTGCCGCGCGAATATTGGGCGTAGGTGGACAGCGCTGGCGTCAGTTGCACCGACAGGTTCAGGCTGGGCGTGAAGAACGTATCGCTCTCTTCCCTGATTTCGCTGGCGGCGCCGGGAATGGCAATCGCGTAATTCTGCAGGTTTTGCGGCGTGAGCTTGCGGTGTTCGCCGCGCAGGCCCGGCGTCAGGGTGGCCTGGCGGCCGGCCAGGCTGAAGCCGAACTCGCCGCGCACGTAGGCGGCAAGCTTGTCGGTGTCCATGTCGGCCATGCGGTTCTTGCGCGTGACCTGGTGGGCGCCGGTGCGTACCACGGTGCGGTCTTCATGCCAGGGGCGGCGCGCTTGCTGCGCTTCATAACTGGCGCCGTAGAACAGCGCCGAGGTGGCGCCCAGCTGTCTGGTGGCGTCCAGCGCCACGCCCTTGCTGTCGTTGAAATATCCCGTTTCGATGGCGCGCAGGTAAGGCTGGGCGCCGGTGATGTACGCCGCATGGGTGTTGTCCACCACCGACGCATCCTGCTTGTACACGTGGGTGTTGAGGGTGTCGAACAGCGCCAGCCCCGTGTCGGACCAGCGATGTTCGATGCTGTAGCGGTTGCGCTTGGTGGCCGAGGCCTGGGTGGCGCCTTGCGGATACGACGTGCCCGTCTTGTTGGTGTACACGCGGTCGTGGTCGGCCTTGTAGCTGTCGATGGTGAAACCCAGCTTGTGGCCGCGCGCGATCTGCCAGTTCAGCTTGGCAAGCACGGCATTGCTTTCCCAGTCATCCGGATTGACCGGCACGCTGCTCTTGCTGTCGAGCTGGTCGCCCTGGCGGTGCACGCCGACGATCAAGGCCTTGACGTTCCCGCCCAGCTCGGTCGCGGCCGTGAACGCATGCATGCGCGCATTCTGCTCGCCCGCATAGCCAAACTTGTATTCGCCGTACACTTTGCGCGTGTCGTCCAGGTATTGTTCCGGCGACTTGGTCACGAACGACACCGAACCGCCCAGGCCGGGCGTGCCGGGACCGGCCGGGCTGGCGCCGGAACCGATACTGACGTAGTGGAAGGTCTCGGGATCGAAGTAATCGCGGCCAATGCCGAACGCGTTCATGGTGTTGCCGTCCGGCTTGGGTGCCGCGTCCGGCAGCGCGATGCCGTCGAGCTCCATGCTGACGCGGTTGCCTTCCACGCCGCGAATATTAAAGCCGGTGTTGCCGGCGCCATCCCACACATTGCCGCTGCCGCTGGCCGCGCCCGGCACGCTGATCAGCGGCGCGTAGCGGGCGATATTGGCCATGTCCACCGCGTTATTGCGTTCGAGCTGTTCGCCGTCGATGACGGTGGTGGTGCCGGTGCGGGTGGACGCGGGGTCGTCGCGCCTGGCCTGGACCAGGATTTCGCCCAGCGCGGGAGGGGATGCAGCAGCAGTGATGGCGGCGGCCGCTTGCGCATCTTGTGCAGCTTGCGCAGCGTGTGCATGGGCGGGCAGCCATGCGGCGCCAACAGTGAACAGTGCCGATTGCACCGCCAAGCCCATCAGGCGCGGTCGCAGGAATCGGACAGGGATAGGCGCGGCAAGATGCCGGGCGCCCGCAGAAGTAGCAGCCATAGAGATCCAGGAGAGGTGGGGTGAACAGCTGGCTCTCGGACACCTGCGATTGCTGGCAACAGCGCAGTTTAACAATAATGATTCTCATTTACAAGCAATGTTTGATGCTTGTCGATTACTATTGTTTTTTCACAACCCTGCCCTGACAGTGGCGTGCGCTACCCGGCCAGGTAGTTGTTTTTCACCCGCACATAGTGCTCGGCCGAGTATTTCAGGTAGGCGATTTCCTCGGCGCTGAGCGCCCTCACCTTCACTGCCGGGCGGCCGATATACAGGTGGCCGCTTTCCAGCACCTTGCGGGGCGACACCAGGCTGCCGGCGCCCACCATCACGCGGTCCTGCACCACCACATCGTCCATGATGATCGACCCCATGCCGATCAGGCATTCGTTGCCGATGGTGCAGCCGTGCAGCAGCACCGAGTGGCCGATGGTGACGTAGTCGCCGATCGTCAGCGGCGAGCCGTCCGGCTTGGCTGCGTTCTTGTGCGACACGTGGCCCATGGCAAAGTCCTGCACATTGCTGCAATCGCCGATGACGATGCGGTTGACGTCGCCACGCAGCACGGTGTTGCACCATACCGAGCTGTCGCGGCCGATCTGCACGTCGCCGATCACTTGCGCCGATGCATGGACGAAGATGTTTTCGCCGAGCACGGGGCTGGCGCCGAGGTAGGAAGACAATGGCATAGACGCTTTCGCAAAAAGCGCCAGTGTACCGCGCGGCCCGGCGCGTGTCTCGGCCCGCGTTTCGGCTCACGTTCGGCCCGTGTTTCGGCTTACGCCTGCAGCAGCACGGTGGCGCCGCGCGCGATGGCTTTTACCACCGTCATCACGTCCCAGTTGGTCAGGCGGATGCAGCCGTGCGACTGGGTCTTGCCGATGTTGGCCGGCTCGGGCGTGCCGTGGATGCCGTAGTGATCTTTGCTGAGGTCGATCCAGGCGACGCCCACCGGGTTGTTGGGGCCGGGCGCGATGCGGGCCTTGGTGTCGCCCGGCTTGGCGTCCCAGAACAGCTTGGGGTTGTAGCCGTAGTCGGGATTGGTGGCCACGCCCAGCACGGTCCAGCGCCCTTCGGGCAGCGGGTCGTGCTTGCTGCCGGTGCTGGCGGGGAATTGCGCAATCGGCATGCCGGTGCTGTCCAACAAGGTCAGCGTGCCCTCTTTCGCATCGACCAGGATGGTGGCCGCCTTGGGCAGCGGCCGGGCGTTGGCAACATTGGGCACCATCAACTGCTCGCCGGCGCGCGTAAACGTTTTGCCGGGATTGAGCTTGCGCAGCAGCGCCGGACTGCAATGGAATTTTTCGCCCAGCGCTTCGAGCAGGTTGGCATAGCCGAGCCGGGGCAGCTTGGCCTTGTCGCCCATGGCTGCCGGGATTGCCACGTATGGACCGGCAATGTCTTGCGCGGTGACGATGTACGGGGCCAGCGCGGGTACCAGGTCGGTGCCGAGGATGGCCCAGGTAGCGTCGTCCAGCTTGCCGGTTACGGGCAACTGGTGCAGCTTCTGGAAACCGGTGACAGCACGGCGCAGATTGCTGCCGACCGCGCCATCGATTTCGCCGGAGGAAAAATGGGCGCGGTCGAGCAGAACCTGGGCGCGCAGGATGCTGTTGACGGCGTCGGGTTCGGCGATGTTGGCGGCGTGGGACAGGATGGTGGTGGAAGCCAGCAGCAGTACGGAAATCAGGAATTTCAAATCGAACTCGGGCAGTGAAACGAAGCCGTATTGTAGCCGCTGGCGGGTCCGGCTGCAGGTACGATAGGCGCGCAGAGTTGGGGTTTAATCCGGCTTGCGATACCGCTGCATCACGTAGCCGAGCCGGCCGCGATTGACGTCGAGCCAGGTCCACAGGGCTTCGACCTGACTGCGGTGAGCGCGGTAATAACTGTCGTTGAACGCCAGCCACACGCGGGTGTTGATCAGCGGCTGCGGCAGCTGCACGATGGCGCCCCGGTAGCGCTCCAGCGTGCTCTTCAAATGTTCGGGCGAAACGGCGGAGACGATCACGCCATCGACCCTTCCCAGCCGCAATTTTTCGATATTGCGTTCGAGGTCGCGACCGCCATCGTCGATGGTCAGCCCGGCTTCGCGCAGGCGCGGCGTAGTGCTGAGCCCTTGCGGCGCGCCCAGCACCTTGCCCTTGAAGTACACCATCGGTTGGGTGGCGGGCGGCAGCTTGTCGCCGGCGCGCACCAGCACGATCAGGGTGTTGTGCATGGCGCGGTCGAGGTCGATATTCCCGGCCTTGTCGCGGGGCAGCGCGATACCGGCCGGATAGGTCGCCATCTCGCCCAGCGGCGACATGTCGATATCGCCGTTGGCCAGGGCCAGGCGCAGGCGCGCGGCAGGCAGGCGCACCCAGGCCGGTTCGCAGCCGAAGCCGGACGCCACCACGGCATCGTGCATCAGGTCGACGCCGGCGCCGGGCGGCTCGGGCACGGTTGCGCCTTCGCCTATCCAGTACGGCGGCCGATGCTGGTCGAGGTAGCCCACCCGCAGCGGGACGCAAGCGTCCGCCGCCATCGCGGGTGGGAGTACGCCCAGCGCGGCCAGCAACAACAGGAGTGCGGCGCGCCAGGTCATGTCAGTGGGTGGCAGGGGTGGTGGAAGAATCGGCGGGGGGAGCGGCCAGCGGCACGTTGGGCACCGAGTGGCCCTTGCCGACGATTTGCACGAAAATCTCGTTTTCCTTGATCATGCTGAGCTCATAGCGGGCGCGTTCTTCCACGGCGCCGGTGCCGTCCTTGAGGTCGCGCACTTCGGAATCGAGCTTGGCGTTGCGGGCCAGCAGCTCGGCGTTTTTCTTGTGGGCCGCATCGACTTGCGCCTCGAACTCGGCAACGCGCAGCCAGCCGCCTTTGCCCAGCCACAGCGGGTACTGTATTAACAGCAGCAAGAC
>JBEVMD010000536.1:0-4055 GCA_040508835.1 Duganella sp.
AAGGAGCGAGAACTGGCCTCGGCCAACGAGCTGCTGGCCGAGCTGTCGGCCACCGACGGGCTGACCGGCATCGCCAACCGCCGCCGCTTCGACGAAATGCTGGCGTCGGAATGGAGCCGCGCGCGCCGCGCCGGCCAGCCGCTCACGCTGGCCATGCTCGACGTGGACATGTTCAAGCAGTACAACGATTGCTACGGCCACCAGGCCGGCGACGACGTCCTGCGCCAGGTGGCGGCCGAACTGGCGCGCCGCATCCGCCGCAGCGGCGACGTGGTGGCGCGCTACGGCGGCGAGGAATTCGCCATCATCGCGCAATCGAACGGCGAGGACAATGCGCTGGCGATGGCGGACCTGATCTGCAAATCGGTGGCGGACCTCAGGCTGGCCCACCCCGCCTCGCCGTTCGGCGTGGTGACGGTGAGCGTGGGCGTGTGCGTGATCGCGCCGCAGGAAAACGATTCCATCATCGCCTTCATCAAGGCCGCCGACATGGCGCTGTACCGCGCCAAGCTGCTGGGCCGCAACCGGGCGTCGCTGGCCGACATGGTGGCCGGCTAGCGTCCGCTCAGCGGCGCACCAGCAACTGCCGGTACTGGGTGGGCGTGACGCCCGCCGTGGCCTTGAACTGGCGCGTGAACGCCGAGTGGTCGCCATAGCCGCAGGCCTGGGCGATTTCCGCCACGCTGGCATCCCCGGCCAGCATGCGGGACGCCGCTTCCACCCGCGTCTTGATGATCATCTGGCGCGGCGTCAGGTGGAAGATGCGCAAAAAATACCGCTCGATCTGCGCCACCGACATATGGGCCGTGCGCGCCAGCGCCGACAGCTGCAGGCGCTCTCCGTACTCTTCCTGGATCAGGTTGACCGCTGCGGCCACCTTGCGGTACGCGGGATTTTTCTTGTCCGCCATGGCCAGGTCGCGCGACACGCCCGTCAGGCCCACGATGCGGCCGGCCGCGTCGCGCAGCGCCGTCTTGCGGGTCAGGCACCAGCCGGGATCGCGGCTGGGATACAGGTGCAGTTCCAGCTGGTCCTCGATATCGCTGCCGCCGGCCAGCACCGCCTGGTCCTGCGCCATGTACGTGTGGCCGAACGGCTGGGCAAACACCTCGGCCGGCGTGCGCCCGATCAGCGCCGCCTTGTGGCGCTGGCCGCAGCGCTGCACGAGGGTCTGGTTGACCACCACGTAGCGGCCTTGCCCGTCCTTCACGAAGAACACCACGTCCGGCAGCGCGTCGAACAGCGCTTCGGCAAAAAACGGGTCGGCAATGCCGGCGCCCAGCGCGCGCCGCGCGGGATTGTCGCCGCCATCATGGAGAGGTCGATTGGGCATGGGGACAATTGTGCCAGCAGCGCCGGGCGCAGTCTGCCGTTTTTTTTCAATTGTGCGGATTTCGTCATCCATCGTGCTTAGCCGGTGCAAGACAGCGGCCCCGCGCCGGCCTAAGATTTCAGCATGAATCGACATCACACCACGCACCACGCCATCTCCATCATCGACTCCCACACGGGCGGCGAACCCACGCGGCTGGTCACGGCCGGCGGCCCGGACCTGGGCCACGGCCCGTTGTCCGAGCGGGTCGTGCGCTTCCGGCAGGATCACGACAACTTCCGCTCGGCGGTGGTGTGCGAGCCGCGCGGCTCCGATGTGCTGGTGGGCGCCCTGCTGTGCGAACCGCATGCGCCGGACTGCGTGGCCGGCGTCATCTTTTTTAACAACGTCGGCTACCTGGGCATGTGCGGCCACGGCGCCATCGGCCTGGTGGCCTCGCTCGCGTTCATGGGACGCATCGCGCCGGGACTGCACCGCATCGATACGCCCGTGGGCGTGGTGGAAGCGCAGCTGCACGACGACGGCAGCGTCACCATCGCCAACGTGGCCTCGCGCCGTACCCAACACGCGGTGACGGTGCAGGTGCCCGGCCACGGCCCGGTGACGGGCGATGTGGCTTACGGCGGCAACTGGTTCTTTCTCGCTGCCGACCATGGTCTCGACATCGCCGTGCATAACGTGGAAGCGCTGACCGCGTACAGCGCGGCCGTGGGCGCGGCCCTGGCGCAGGCCGGCATCACGGGCGACGACGGCGCGGCGATCGACCATATCGAACTGTTCGCGCCCTCGCGCACGGGCGCCGACAGCCAGAGTTTTGTGCTGTGCCCCGGCAAGGCCTACGACCGCTCGCCGTGCGGCACCGGCACCAGCGCCAAGCTGGCCTGCCTGGCGGCCGACGGCAAGCTGGCCGAAGGCGCGCTGTGGCGCCAGGAAAGCGTGATCGGCAGCGTGTTCGAAGGCGCGTACCGCTACCATGACGGCGCGCTCATTCCCAGCATCCGCGGCCAGGCCTGGGTGAACGCCCAGGCGCAGCTGATCCTCGACCCCACCGATCCTTTCGTCTGGGGCATCCGGTGAACCATGCCGACGTGATCGTCGTCGGTGCCGGCATCGTGGGCGCCGCCTGTGCGGATGCGCTCAGCGAGCGCGGGCTGCAGGTGGCGGTCATCGAGCAGGATATCGCCGGCGGCGGCGCCACCGCGGCCGGCATGGGCCACCTGGTGGTCATGGACGACAACGTACCCGAACTGGCGCTGTCGTCGTACTCCGTATCGCTGTGGCGCGACCTGGTGGGCGACCGCCCGCAACGCCACGAATACAGCAACTGCGGCACCATCTGGGTGGCCGCCGACGAGGAAGAACTGGACGCGGCGCGCGCCAAGGCGCATACCATGTCCGCCTTCAACCTGGCCTGCGACATGCTGTCGCCGGCGCAGCTGTACGCGCGCGAGCCGCAACTGCGCCCCGGCCTGGCGGGCGGCCTGCTGGTGCACGGCGACGGCCTGGTGTATCCGCCCAAGAGCGCGCGCATCCTGCTCGATCGCGCCATGCGCCGCGGCGCCACCACCAGGCGCGCGGCCGTCGCTTCCATCGAGGACCACGCGGTGGTGCTGGCCGACGGCACGCGCCACGAGGCGGAGCGCATCGTGCTCGCTGCCGGCACCGGCTCGCAGGCGCTGCTGCCGGAGCTGCCCGTGCAGTCCAAGAAGGGACACATCGCCATCACCGACCGCTATCCGGGTTTCGTGCATCACCAGCTGGTGGAACTCGGGTACATCAAGAGCGCGCATGCGGCCAGCGGCGATTCGGTGGCCTTCAATCTGCAGCCGCGCCCCACCGGCCAGGTCCTGATCGGTTCCTCGCGCCAGTTCGACACGGTCGACCCAAAGGTCGAACCCGACATGCTGCGCAAGATGCTGCGCCACGCGGCCACTTTTACGCCGGCGCTGGGACAGCTGAACGTGCTGCGCTGCTGGACCGGCCTGCGCGCGGCCACGCCGGACGGCCTGCCTTTGATCGGCCCGTCGACAGCGCGGCGCGGCCTGTGGCTGGCCACCGGCCACGAGGGGCTGGGCATCACCACGTCGCTGGCCACGGCGCAGCTGCTGGCCGCGCAAATGCAGGGCGAAAGCTCGCGCATTCCGTATAAACCGTATCTGCCGCACCGCTTCCATGACTGACGCCAGCATCGAACTCCACATCGACACGCACCCGGTCCGGGTGGACGCCGGCGTGACCGTGGCTGCCGCCATCGCCATGGCGGGCAGCATCGCGACCCGGCGCTCGGTGACGGGCGCACCGCGTGCGCCCTTGTGCGGCATGGGCGTATGCCAGGAATGCCGCGTCACCATCGACGGCCGGCCGCACCGGCTGGCGTGCCAGACGCTGTGTTCATCGGGCATGCACGTACTGACAGGAGGCGCGCCATGATCCACGACGTGCTGGTGATCGGCGCCGGCCCCGCCGGACTGGCCGCCGCGCACGCGGCGGCGGCCAGCGGCCACTCGGTGGCGATCGTGGACGACAATCCCCTGGCCGGCGGCCAGATCTGGCGCGGCGGGCCGGACCGGCAGGACGACCCGCGCGCGCAGGACCTGTGGCAGGCGCTGACCGATCGCCACAACGTCATCTTCCTGCCGCAGACGCGCGTGCTGTATGCGCTCGCGCCCGGACAGCTGCAGGTGCAGACGCCCGACACCGCGTACACGCTGCATTACCAGCG
>JBEVMD010000539.1:0-8697 GCA_040508835.1 Duganella sp.
GGCTGCGCTCAACTAACTGGCAGCAGCTTTGTGCGACTACCGGCTGCGCCGGCAATCATGGGCTGCGCTCAACTAACGGCGGCTATTTGCGTTTGCCGGCCGCACCGGCAAACACCAGCAGCAGTCCCGCAGCGGCCAGCAAGCCTCCCGCCACGGGGATGGCTGCATAACCGAAACCGGCCGCAATGACGGCGCTGCCCACGGCCGCGCCCAGCGCGTTGCCCAGATTGAACGCGCCCACGTTGACCGAGGACGCCAGTCCCGGCGCCTCGGCTGCCGCGTGCATCACGCGGATCTGCACCGGCGGCACGATGGCAAAGGCAGCCGCGCCCCACAAGGTCAGTCCCACCAGCGCACCCCAGTGCGTGGGCAGCAGCAGTGGCAACGCCAGCATGATGACGGCCAGCGCGCCCAGGAAGATCTTGGTGGCACCGTCGAGCGACCAGTCGGCCAGCTTGCCGCCCATGCCATTGCCGATCGTGAACCCTACGCCGATCAACACCAGCGCCAGCGTGATGAACAGCTGCGACGCGCCGGTCATGGTAGTGAGCACCGGTGCCACATACGTATAGAGCGTGAACATCGCGGCGGAACCCATCACGGTGGTCGCCATGGCCATCAGCACCACGGGCCTGGCCAGCACGCGCAATTCTTTTCCGATATCGGGCAGCGCGCCTTTTTCGCCGCGCGGCAGTGCCAGCACCAGCGCCACCATCGCCAGCAGGCCCAGTCCCGCCGTGCCGGCAAACGCCATGCGCCACCCGATCTGCTGGCCGATCCAGGTGGCGGCGGGCACGCCGCCGATATTGGCGATCGTCAGTCCCATGAACATGGTGGCCACTGCGCTGGCGCGCTTTTCGGGCGCCACCAGGTTGGCGGCGACCACGGAGCCGATGCCGAAAAAGGCGCCGTGATTGAGACTGGTGACCAGGCGCGATGCAAGCAGCGTCCAGTAGCCGGGCGCCATGGCCGAGAGCAGGTTGCCGACCACGAAAATCGACACCAGCGTGATCAGCGCATGCTTGGCGCGCAGGCGCGACAGCAGCAGCGTCATGATGGGGGCGCCGATCATCACGCCCAGCGCATACGCGCTGATCAACAGGCCCGCGCTGGGAATGGAGACGTGGACGCCGGCGGCAATCACCGGCAGCAGTCCCATGGGAGCGAATTCCGTGGTGCCGATGCCGAAGGCGCCGACGGCCAGGGCCAGCAGCGCCCAGCCGGAATGGCGGTTGGCATCGGTAGTGGGGGTGGCGGAGGAGGAGGTCATGGATCGACTAGGGTGTGGTGCAAAGGCCAACTATAGTCGATCACGGAAAATGCTGCTGAGCCGGGCGGATTTTACTTCAGCGTCTCCACCAGCACCCGTCCTTCGGAACCGGCCGGCGGGCGCACGCGCAGGATGTTGGCCAGCGTGGGCGCGATGTCCACCACTTCCGCGTACTGGCCATAATATCCGGGCTTGATCCAGCGCTTACCCATGATCATCAAAGGCACGTTGGTGTCGTACGCGTACGGCGAGCCATGCGTGGTGCCGGTCGATCCGCTGGCGAAGTACCAGTACGGGCGCGTGATCACCATCAGGTCGCCGGATGCTTCGCGGTTCCAGGCTCGGCGCATCAGCGTGGCGATGCGGGTGCCGGTGACGGCGCCGTTCTCGAACTGGGTGCGGGTGAAGACGTCGGTGATGCCTGCCTGGTGCAGCAGGTACTGCGCGGCCGCGTCTTCCACGTCGGCGTGGCGCAGGCCCGCCTTGTCGATGGCCGCGTCGTCGAGGTGGATGTTGGGCAGCGACCATGCGGCAAGCAGCCTGGCGCCGCCGAATTTATCGGACAGGTGCTGGCCCAGGTCCTGCATCAATTTGTCGCCGTTGATGCGCTGCGATTGGCTGCGCTGCTGGTTCGAGAATTCCGCCGTGTTGGCAAAACCGTGGTCGGCGGTGAGCACCACCAGCACGTTGTCCATGCCGATGCGCTGGTCCAGGTAATTGAAAAATTCGCCCAGCATGCGGTCCACGCGCTGCAAGTGGTCGTGCGACAGCTTGCTCTCCGGGCCGTAGGCGTGGTTCACGTAATCGTGCGCCGACAGGCTCACGCCCAGCAGGTCGGGGACGCCGCTGTCGTTGCGACCGAGGTTTTCGCCTTCCACGGCGGCGCGCGCGAAGTCCAGCGTGAGCTGGTCCAGGTATGGCCCCGTTTTCAGGCTGTTGTAATAGCCGGCGTCGATCTGGCCGCTCTCGCTGTAATACGTGTAGGGCAGGCGATTGTGGCCGCCGGCCTTGGCCGGGGTGAGATCGTCGGGGGCGTCGCCGGCGTAGGCCGCATCGGGCAGCAGCGCGCTCCAGGTCTTGCCGTAGTAGCGGTCCTGCGGCTTGCCGGCCTGGTACGCCGTCACCCATGCCGGGTGCGACGGCATGTAATACGTGCTGCTGGCGAAGTTGCCGGTCTGTTCCATGTACATATAGGCGGTGCCGGTTTTACCGGCCAGCAGGATCGCGCCCCGGTCCTTGCCCGAGACGGTGATCACCTTGCTGCGGTTGCCCGACGCGTAGCGCAACTGGTCGCCCAGCGTATCGACCTTGAGCTTGGTCGGCGCGGTGCCATCGCTGGCGTCGGTTTTTTCGCCGATATAGGTGTAGCGCGTGTCTTCGGTGCAGTAGACCGATTTTTTGGTGACCGGGTCGATCCAGTTGTTGCCGATGATGCCGTGCACATAAGGATAGGCGCCGCTCAGCACGGCCGTGTGGCCGATGGCGGTGACGGTCACGCCGTGCGCCTGGTGGGCATTGCTGAACGCTGCGCCGTCGGCCAGCATGCGGCCCAGTCCGCCCTTGCCGTTCTTGCCGAACTGGTCGCGGTAGCGCTGCACCTGTTCGTTGGGCAAGCCATCGACCACGAGCACCACGACCAGCTTCGGTTGCGGCGCTGCCGACGTGGGGGCAAGCGGAGCGGACAACGCCTGCGAGGTCGCGGTCGCGGCAAACATCAGGATGGACAGGGACAGTTTTTTCATTATTTTCAACGTTAAGGATGCGTCAGGTTGATTGATTCGATAGCAACGCCAAGCGTACCATGGGCGCGGCCAGAGCTTAACCGTTTCAGATGACGGCGGCATGACATGAAATCTATGCAATCTTCCAAAGTTTCTGTTGGGAAAAAGGCACCAATCACGGCTGGAAGCCGCTAAATCTCGTGGATTATGTGCCAAAGGGAAATTTACTTGCTAGAATGATGTTGTGAGAAATCCCTGCAGGAGTCGAAAATGATTACGATAAATAATATTGGTAGCGGCAACTTGTCGGCGGCCGTGGTCGCGGAAAAAGCGCAGACGATCCAGCCGATCAAACCGGCCCAGTCCACCGGTGCAGCCGACTCGGGCGCGCCCGTGGCCGCCTATTTGTCGCTGCCGGGATTTAATCCGTCCACTGCGGTCGATACGGGACAGGGCGCGGCCGGCGATAGCGACGGCAACGACCAGGCGGCCGCGCTGCAGGCGCTGACCGCCTCGTCCGACCTGCAGTCCGACGACGGCTTGCAGCAGGCGTTGAAGGAATTCGACAACGGCTTGAAAAGCCTGACCGAGCGTCCGGAAACGCAATTGTTCCAGGCCCGCTTTGGCGCCGAGCTGCTGGCCGAGGAGCAGGCACCGGCCCCGGCGCCGCTGCCCGGCGTGGACCAGAACGGCCTGGTGCGCCTGCCCGGCACCGACAGCCTGTCTGCCGATACCGACCACGACGGCAAGGTCAGCGAAGACGAACTGCGCCGCTACCAGGAGCCGCTCACCTATCGCCGCACCGAAGCGAGCGAGCGGCTCGATACGCTGGCCGATGGCCCGTCGGCGTTTTCGCTGGTGGAAGCGAACCGCGCTTACGGCGTGGTGTCCGCAGCGGCTGCGACAGCCTGAACCCGGCCGGTTTCCGGCCCCGACGGGTTTTGCCTTCGCGGCAAAGCCCGTTTTTTTTCGTCCGCACGCATGACAAATGAACACCACCGCTGAAAAAAGTGCGAATATGTTCGCTGATGTATATCTGGTATAACGTTCAGTCCCCCTAACACATCGAGACAGCAGGCAACGGATCGCCACGTCCGCGCCCGCTTGACGGGAGTTGTTCATGGATAGTTCTTGCCTGCGCCGGCGCCCGCACGCCAGCGTTGTACTACTGACCGCAACATTGACCGCCACATTGACCGCCACACTGGCCGGCTGCACCCTCGGCCCCGATTTTCATCCCCCCGCTGCGCCCGCAGCCACTGCCGGCTACACCCCCACGCCGCTCCCCGCCAGCACCGATTCGGCCCCCGGCACGGGCGGCGCGGCGCAGCGCTTCGTGGACGGCATGGATATTCCCGCCCAGTGGTGGACCGTGTTCCGGTCGCCGGCGCTGGACCAGCTGCTGCGCGCCGCGCTGGCGCAAAACCCGGACATGGCAGCGGCCGAAGCATCGTTGCGCCAGGTGCGCGAAGCCTATAACGCCCAGACGGGAGAACGCGTGTATCCGGCCATGACCGGCGCTGCCGGAGCAGGGCGGCAGAAGGCGCAGGTGGCCACGGCCAATGGCGCCGGCAGCACCGTGCTCGACCTGTATAACGCCTCGGTCAACGTGTCGTACACGCCCGACGTGTTCGGCATCACGCGGCGCACGCTGGAAGGCGCGCAGGCGGCCGTGGACTACCAGCGCTTCCAAGTGGAGGCGACGTATCTTGCGCTGTCGGCCAACGTGGTCACGGCCGCGATCCAGGAAGCGTCGCTGCGGGCCCGGCTGCAGGCCACGCGCGACGTGCTCGATGCGCTCACCAGCCAGCAGAACGTGATCGAAAAGCAGTTCGAATACGGCGCCGTTCCCCGCACCCAGGTGCTCAGCCAGCGCAACCTGGTGGCGCAAACCCGGGCCACCGTGCCGCCTTTGGTCAAGGCGCTGGCGCAAACCCGCCACCTGCTGTCGGTGCTGGCGGGACGCTTGCCGGGCGAGGCGGGCATGCCCGAATTTACGCTGGCGTCGCTCACGCTGCCCGAAACGCTGCCGGTGTCGCTGCCGTCCGCGCTGGTGCGCCAGCGGCCCGACATCCGCGCCAGCGAGGCACTGCTGCACCAGGCCAGCGCCCAGATCGGCGTGGCCACGGCCGCCCAGTATCCGCAATTTACCCTCAATGGCAGCTACGGTTCGTCGTCCACCGCGTTCGGCAAACTGTTCGAAGGCGATAACGCCGTATGGAGCCTGACGGCCGGTCTGACCGCGCCCATCTTCAACGGCGGCGCGCTGCGCGCCAGGAAGCGCGGCGCCGAAGCGGCGTACGACGTGGCGGCGGCGCAGTACCGCGCCACCTTGCTGACCGCATTCCAGAACGTGGCCGACAGCCTGCGCGCGCTGGAATCGGACGCGTCCGCCCTCGCGGCGCAGGCGGAGTCGGAATCGTTTGCGGCCGAAACGCTGGCGCTGGCGCAGGAACAGTACCAGCTGGGCGCCATCAGCTACCTGGCGCTGCTCGACGCCCAGCGCAGCTACCAGCAGGCTCATATCGGCCTGGTGCAGGCGCAGGCAACGCGGTATGCCGACACGGCGGCGCTGTTCCAGGCGCTGGGCGGCGGCTGGTGGAACCGCGCCGAGGGCGTGCCCGCGGCGGCGCCGGTATCGACCCTGCCGACGATTAGCCAGAACCCATAAAACCCGTTCACCGCAGGAGAGAGTTTCATGACCAAGCGTATGCTCATCATGGTTGGAGGCGTGATTTTGCTGGTTGCCGCGCTGGCGTTCGGCAAATATCTGCAGATACAAAAACTGATCGCCAGCTCGCCCAAGCCCGGTGCGCAGACGGTCACCGCGATCAAGGTCACGGGGTCCGAATGGCAGCCGCAGTTGAGCGCCGTGGGCACGCTGGCGCCGGTGCGCGGGGTGGACGTCACCACCGAGATCGCGGGCCTGGTGCGCAAGGTCCATTTCAAATCCGGCGACGAAGTGAAGGCGGGGCAGGTGCTGTTCGAACTCAATGCCGAATCGGACCTGGCGCAACTGCGCTCGCTGCAGGCCGCCGCCGACCTGGCCGCCACCACGCTCAAGCGCGACAAGCTGCAGCTGGCCGCGCAGGCCATCAGCCAGGCGCAGGTCGATAACGACGAGGCGGAACTGAAAAGCCGGCAGGCGCTGGCCGCCCAGCAGCAGGCGCAGGTGGACAAGAAAACCATCCGCGCGCCATTCTCGGGCAAGCTCGGAATCACGGCCGTCAATCCGGGCCAGTATCTCAATCCGGGCGATACGCTGGTCACGCTGCAAACCATCGATACGGTATATGCCGATTTCTACGTGCCGCAAAAACAGGTGGCGGGACTGTCGGTCGGGCAGAAACTCAGACTCGCCAGCGACAGCTATCCGGGCGTGGCGTTCGAAGCGAAGGTGACGGCCATCAGCCCCAAGGTGGATGCGGCCACGCGCAACGTGCAGGTGCAGGCCACGGTGCCCAATCAAAAACGCCAGCTGCTGCCGGGGATGTTCGCCAACATCAGCCTTGACCAGGGCGAGCTGAAAAAATACCTGACCCTGCCGCAGACGGCCATCACCTACAACCCGTATGGCTCCACCGTGTTCGTGGTGGCGCCGGCCGCCGCCAAAGATGGCAAGCCGGCGCCCAAAGACGACAAGGGCAATGCGCAACTGCTGGCGCAGCAGGTATTTGTCACCACCGGCCCCACGCGCGGCGACCAGGTGGCCGTGCTGGCGGGCGTGAAGGAAGGGCAGACCGTGGTCACCAGCGGCCAGCTCAAACTCAAGAACGGCACGCCGGTCGTGATCGACAACCGCGTGCAGCCGGCCAACAATCCCAACCCCACGCCGCAGGAACAATGAGGAGGGATGCGCCATGAATTTCACCGACATCTTCATCAAGCGGCCCGTCCTGGCCACCGTGGTCAGCCTGCTGATCGTGGTGCTGGGACTGCGCTCGCTTTTCAGCCTGCCCGTCAACCAGTACCCGAAGACGCAGAACGCGGTGGTCACCATCTCCACCACGTATTACGGCGCGGACGCCGCCACCGTGGCGGGCTTTATCACGCAGCCGCTGGAGGCGGCCATCGCCCAGGCGCAGGGCATCGATTACCTGTCGTCGTCGTCCAACAGCGGCGTCTCGACCATCACCGCCACGCTGCAGCTCAATTACGACTCCAACCGCGCGCTCACCGAAATCACCACCCAGGTCAATTCCGTGCGCAACCAGCTGCCCGCGCAGGCGCAGCAGCCGGTGCTCAGCGTGCAGATGGGGCAGACCACCGACGCCATGTACATGGGCTTTTACAGCGACACGCTGCCCACCAATAACGTCACCGACTACCTGGCGCGGGTCGTCAAACCCAAGCTCGATTCCATCGAGGGCGTGCAGACGGCCGAACTGCTGGGCGCGCGCCAGTTCGCGCTGCGCGCCTGGCTCGACGCCGACAAGATGGCCGCGCACGGCATCACCGCCAGCGAAGTGAGCGCCGCGCTGGCGGCCAATAACTACCTGGCGGGCCTGGGCGCATCCAAGGGGCAGATGGTGACCGTGCCGCTCACGGCCGGCACCGACCTGCACACGGTCGAGGAGTTCAAGGCGCTGGCCGTCAAGCAGCGCGGCGGCGCCATCGTGCGGCTCGAGGACATCGCCACCGTCACGCTGGGGTCCGAAAACTACGACTTCAACGTGGCCTTCAGCGGCGTGCGGTCGGTCTTTGTCGGCATCAAGGTGGCGCCCGACGCCAATATCCTCGACGTGGCCGGCCGCGTGCGCGACGTGTTCCCGTCGATCCGCGCGCAGCTGCCGGCGGGCCTCACCGGCGAAATCGTGTACGACTCCACGGAGTTCATCAACACGTCCATCGTGGAAGTGGTGCACACGCTGATCGAGGCGCTGATCATCGTCACCATCGTCATCTACCTGTTCCTGGGCAGCCTGCGCGCGGTGATCGTGCCGGTGATTGCCATGCCGTTGTCGCTGGTCGGCACGTTTTTCGTGATGCTGATGTTCGGCTATTCCATCAACCTGCTGACCCTGCTGGCCATCGTGCTGGCCATCGGCCTGGTGGTCGACGACGCCATCATCGTGGTGGAAAACGTGGACCGCCACATGAAGGAGGGCATGAAGCCGTACGACGCCGCCATCCAGGCTGCGCGCGAACTGGGAAGTCCCATCCTGGCCATGACGGTGGTGCTCATTGCCGTGTACGTGCCGATCGGTTTCCAGGGCGGGCTGACGGGCGCGCTGTTCACGGAGTTCGCGTTCACGCTGGCCGGCGCGGTGGCCGTGTCGGGCATCGTGGCGCTCACGCTGTCGCCCATGATGTGCGCGCGGTTCTTCAACGAGCACCAGGACGAGGGCCGGTTCGTCAAGTTCATCGACCGCACGTTCGAGAAGGTCCATCACGGCTATCTGCGGGTGCTCCACAACCTGCTGGGCACGTGGCCGGTGCTGATCGTGATGGGCGTGATCCTCACCGCCTTGCTGGGCGTGATGTTCGCCATGTCGCAGTCGGAACTGGCGCCGGAAGAAGACCAGGGCATCGTGCTGGCGCAGGTGGTGGGCGCGCCCACGGCCACGTCCGACCAGATGCAGGCGTACGCGAAAGAGATTTTCGAGATTTCCAGGTCCATGCCCGAGTACGACCAGATGTTCCAGATCACGGGCGTGCCCACCACCAATGCGGGCATCGGCGGGGTGCTGTTCAAGCCCTGGGACC
>JBEVMD010000544.1:0-3045 GCA_040508835.1 Duganella sp.
TGCGCTTGCGGTTCGTGGTCGATTCCGGCGAACACCTGTAAGGGCGTCGGTCGTTATTACCCGGTGCCGGAGGGCGCCCGGCACGACGTCATCGGCCACGCCGCCAAGGTAGTGGCAGCACGCCGCTCACGCAATCCTGCGCACCGCGAAATCCTCCACCTTCTGCCGCGACTGCGTGGTGCGCAGGCCGAAGTACCCACCGCCCGCCTGCGGGCCCGGCGCCGCGAACAGTTCGCGGTCGTCCACGTACAGGCGCGTGCCCCGGGCATCAACTGCAATGCGGATCCGGTACGGGTGGTTGGCGCGCAGCAGGTGCTCCTGCCCCAGGAATTCCTGCAGCAGCTTGCGCTCCCCGGTGCCGTCGTAGTACCGGAAGCGCGTGGTGGTATTGCCGTTGCCGCCCACGCCCGCGTAAAACATCGGCACCCGGTCATAGTCTTCCAGCTTGCCCGAGCGCGAGAACGGGTCCAGGCCCAGCTGCGCCTCCCAGAAGAAGTTCAGGTCCGACAGGCGCGCGTGCGCTTGGCCGTCGGCCAGCACGGTGCGCGTGAAGCTGATCTCGTAGTGGCCGATCAGGGGTTGGCGCAGCCACACGGTGAGGCCCCGCTGCGCATCGAGCACCAGCGCGCGCGACGCTGCAACCACGGCGCTCGAGGCGTTGCCCGCTTCCGCCTCCACGGCCCACGACTGCGGGTCGAAGCGCTGGAAGTCGTCCGCAAACACGGTCCGGCTGCTGGCGTCGAGCGCCATCATGCCCAGCGCGCCCAGCGCCCACTGGGCGATGGCGTTGGTGGAAATGGCCGGCGCTTCCTCCACCTCGCGCAGCACCAGCGGCGGCTTGACGCGGCGCGACACCAGGTCGCGGTCCACCAGTCCCGCCTTGCCTTCGTAGAACTGGGCCCACGCGCGCCGGAGCACTGCCTGGTCCTGCCACTGCACGGCGGCGTAGCCGAGCAGGCGCGCGTGGCCCTGTCCCAGATTGAGCTTGCCCAGGCTGCGCCCCAGCTCCGCCTTCTGCTGCGCCTCCGTGGCGTTGTACAGGCGGCAGTAGCGCAGCCACGCGTCGCGGAAGGCCGGCTGCGGCACGGTGCGTATCAATTCGCTGCAAATCTCGGGCAGTCCGAACACGGCGCTCAGGTGCGAGACGCTGAGCTTTTTTTCCTGCTCGACGATGAACGCGCCGGTGCGCACATTCATGGTGCCGCCGCCAGCCAGAAACCCCTCCGGCTGCGCCGCGATGCTGGCCATGGAGCGCAGCAGCTTGTCGCGGATATCGGCATTGCCGGTGCGCTCCCATGCCGTGAACCACGCGCCGGCAATCGCGCCCCAGTCGGTGCCGAACGACACGCTGGCATGGTTGGCCGGATCGACCGTGGGCGCCGTCTGGCCGATCTTGCGGCCCGGGATCACGGTTTGCAGCCGGTTGACGGCGTCCACCTGCGCCGTCATCAGGTCGCCAATGCGCTCGTCGGCGGTCAGGTAGTACATGAAGCGGCGGTTCATCACGGTGGAGATGCGCAGCTGCTTGGCGCTGTCGCCCCAGTGCTGCACGTTGTGGCGCGATCCCAGCGGCGCAAAGGGGCCGATGTGGTGCACATCGACTTCGCCCGTATGGCGCGTCATCGCCTCGGCCATGCGAAACACGTCGGCGCGGCCCGTGTGCAGGAAGTAGTGCCACAGCCAGATGTCGGTGCTCAGTTCCGAGTTATCCCACGCGAAGCCGCCCACGTCGTAGCGCCACACGTGGCGCTGGTTGTCGTAGGTGTGCATCACGTCGCCGAAATCCCAGAAGCCGTACCACCTGCGGTCCTCGACCTGGTTGCGATAAAAATCGAAGCTCCACGCCAGCTGCCGTTCCAGTTTGGCTTGCTGCGCGCCGGGCTGCTGTCCCTGGTCCGCAGCGGGACTCCAGTAGTCGCTGAACACGCCGGCCCGGTAGATGCGCTCCGGCGACGCGATCAGCTGCGGCGGCGACTGGATGCGGCGGCTGATGTCCACCAGGGCTTCGGCCGACGGCGTGGCCGCCAGCAGCTGCCATTGCAGTTCGCTGGTGCGCGCCACGCCCAGCGGGGTGCCGAAGCCCGGTTCGTAGTCCTCGTACGTGATGTCGAGCGCCGCGCGCTGCTGCGCGTGCGTGTCCTCGCCCATGCCGTCGTGGTAGAACCGCAGGTCCATGGCCGGCGCGTTGGGCGCCCACAGCCACATGGTGACCGTGGCCAGCGCCGTCTCGGCGCCGCCGATGTCGATCTGGCCCGGATAGCTTTGCCAGAAATTGCGCACCCCGAACGCCACGCCGCCGTCCGGCGCGCCCACGTACGCGGTGCCCGAGGCGCGCGCGCCGCTGGCGGCATGGAGCCAGCCGTGGCCCGCGCTGGTGCGCTTGCTGATCGAAAATCCGTCCGCATGCGACTGCAGCAGCGTATAGCTGCCAAAGGCGGGAATATAGGGCAGCCCCTGTTTGACCTGCGCGCCCAGCACCGCCAGCGGCACGGCGCGGCCCGCGCGCTGGGCGTCGTAGGCGGCTTGCCCCGCATCGCGCCGCAAGCCTGTCAGGCCCTTGACCGCCTCGGCGAACACGCCGCCGTTCTCGCCCACGAAGCGGATATGGCGGTCATACAGTTCACTCGTCAGCGGCACGCCGAAGCGCAGGCCCACGCCGCGGATGAACGATTTGGCCGGATCGGCGTCGTACACCAGCGTGTGCACCAGCCGCACGGCGTCGGAATTGCGGTAGAAATACAGGCGCACCACGAACGGCAGCAGCGTGGCGCCGTCCGCGTGGCGATGGCTGCCCTCGATGCGCACCACGGCGCGCTGGGGACCATTCTGCTCCAGCGTCACCTGGCCGATGGCGCCGTCGTACGCGCGGCGGCTGGCGCCCAGGGTCTCGTCGTCGACCGCGCCGTCCACCAGCAGCACCAGGCGGCCGTCGCGCAGCAGCGGCTTGCCGCTGCGCCGCATGGACGTCACCAGCACGGCGCCCGAACGCGGCAGCGTGCATTGCAGCACGCCCGTATCGATCTCGATGGTGCCGCTGCCGTTACT
>JBEVMD010000560.1:0-2699 GCA_040508835.1 Duganella sp.
CTCGCCCAGGCCGTGCTCGGACCACAGCGATTTCTCGAACAGTTTCGGGTTGTTGCCGATCACCGCGTTGGCAGCCTGCAGGATGCGCGTGGTGGACCGGTAATTCTGTTCGAGCTTGATCACCTCGAGGTCCGGGAAATCGGTCTGCAGGGTTTTCAGGTTTTCCACCGACGCGCCGCGCCATGCGTAAATGGCCTGGTCGTCGTCGCCCACGGCCGTGAACATCGGCTTCTTGTTGATGCCGGTGACCAGCAGTTTTACTAATTCATACTGGCAGGTGTTGGTGTCCTGGTATTCGTCCATCAGCAGGTAGCGCAGGCGGCGCTGCCACTTGTCGCGGATCGGCTCGTTATTGCGGAACAGTTCGACCGGCAGCCGGATCAAATCGTCGAAATCGACCGCCTGGTACGCCGACAGCGTGGCCACGTAGCTGGCGTAGATGCGGGCCGACTGCGCCTCGTCCTCGTCCTTGGCGTTCTGCAGCGCCAGCATCGGCTCGATCAGGCCGTTTTTCCACAGCGAGATGTCGGTCTGGATGCGGCGCACGATCTGCTTGTCGGTGGTGATCGCCAGGTCCTGCACCAGCGAGCCGCAGTCGTCGCTGTCCATGATGGAAAACCGGTCCTTGAGCCCCACGCCATTGGCTTCCTGGCGCAGGATTTTCACGCCCAGCGAGTGGAACGTGGACACCGTCAGCTGCTTGGCCTGCTTGGGCTGCTTGAGCAGCTTGGCAATGCGCTCCTGCATCTCGAGCGCGGCCTTGTTGGTGAAAGTGAGCGCCGCAATCGTGCGCGGATCGTAGCCGCGGTCTTCGATCAGGTGGGCGATTTTCTGGGTGATCACGCGCGTCTTGCCCGAACCGGCGCCGGCCAGCACCAGGCAGGGGCCGTCCAGATAGGCCACGGCCGCGCTTTGCGGGACGTTGAGACCGAATGAGGGTTTGGACATGGGACGCTAACAGGAGGGAAAAGGACAGCCGCCTATTGTAGCAGCGCCCGTCTCTTCCTATCGGCAAGGCGGTTGAAATTGCCAATTGCGTTACCATCTGGGGCTGAACGCGCACCAGCGCCAACTGCTACAGGCTTAGCCATGAAATTTGAACACCTGATTGAAATTAACGACCCGCTCAACCCGCTGATCGACGCCTTGACGGTCGAACAACTGTGGAGCGGCCTGGTGCTGCGCGCCGAATCGCCGAAGCTGTTCGTGCCGCAGCTGGACGAGGCCATCATCGACGAGCGCACGGAGCACGGATTCCGGCGCCGCCTGCGCTATGGCCAGCTGGTGATCGAAGACCGCGTGCGGCTGGAGCCGCAACAGCGCGTGGTGTACGACGTGCCGGCGCAAGGCGAGATCACGCCATCCACGCTCACCATGACCATCGAGCAGCCCACGCTCGACACGCTGTACGTGCGCTTCCAGTACGACGACGGCCACGACGCCGAAACCGATGCGGCCAACGCCATGTACGACGAGTTCAAGCGCTCGGCGTACAAGGAGGCCGATGTCGATACGGTGGGCATGATCCGCGAGCTGGCGTCGCAAGGCCGGCTGGGCGCGACGCTCAACTAAACCTTTCCCCCGTACCGCTTGGGGTCCGACCCTGGCCGTGGCCGTGGCCGTGCGGGTGCAGGTTAAATGCCTACGGCGCCGGCGTGCAATCGACGCACGGATCGTCATGTTTCGGTTCGTTCGCCAGCTCGTGCGCCAGGTGGCGCAGCGCGGTGCGCACGCCCTCTTCCACGACCGGATGATAAAACGGCATGTCCAGCATGGCCGAAACGCTCAGCCCCGCCTGCGCCGCCCAGGCCAGCAGATGGCCGATGTGCTCGGCGCGCGGTCCGATCATCTCGGCGCCCAGGAAGCGGCCGCTGCGAAACTCCGCGTACACGCGCAACAATCCCTTGTTTTGCAACATCACCCGGCTGCGGCCCTGGTTTTCGAACGACACCTGGCCGATGGCAAAGCGCCCCGGATGCGAGGCGCATAGTTCCTTGTAGCTAGCGCCGGCCATGGCGATCTGCGGGTCGGTAAACGCGATGCCCAGCGGCGTGCGGCGCAGGCCGGGACGCACGTCCGGGTAGCGCGCGGCGTTGTCGCCGGCAATGCGGCCCTGGTCGGCCGCCTCGGGCAGCAGCGGGCGTTCGTTGTCGGCGTCGCCGCCGATGAAGATGGCGCTGTCGCCGCACTGCATGGTGAAGTTGTTAAAGACCGGCACGCCCTGGTGGTCGCGCACCAGTCCCGTGTGTTCCAGCCCCAGCGCGTGCACATTGGGCCGCCGGCCCACGGCCGACAGTAAATAATCGAAATGTTCGGTGCTTTGCTCGCCGGCCTTGTTTTCGCTGGTGACAGTCACCGTCTCGCCGTGCTGCTCCACCTTGGTGACCTTGGTGTCGAAGCGCAGGTCCAGCTCGTCCTGCAGCACGCGCCGCGCCTCGTCCAGCACTTCCGGGTCGCCCAGCTGGGCGACGCTGCCGCCGCGTCCGAAGATCGTCACCCGCACGCCCAGCCGGTGCAGCGCCTGGCCCAGCTCGAGCCCGATCACGCCCGCGCCGGCAATGGCGATCGATTGCGGCAGGTCGTCCCAGTAAAACACGTCGTCGCTGGTGATCACGCGGTCGCCGGCGCGCCAGGCCTCGGGCACGATGGGGCGGGAACCGGTCGCGATCACCACGCGCTCGGTCTCGACGATCGTGTGG
>JBEVMD010000126.1:0-4564 GCA_040508835.1 Duganella sp.
GCTTGTGGGTTTCCGCCGCCTGGATTGCAGTGGTGTAATAGGGTCCGTTGTCGACGCTGGGCTTGTTTTGGCCGGCCGGCCGCGTGTCGGCGCCGAATAGGGGACCGACCGGGGGTATTTTCCCCGGCGAATCCGCCGCGAACGGCCGGGTGTAGGTGCCGAACGGTTCGGTCTGCGCAAACGCACTGGCCGCGCACAATGACGCGAACGCGACGGTGAGGATTTTTTTCATGCATGCTCCAGGAGGAAGTACGGTTGAGGTCGATAAAACGGCTTCACTCTAGACAATAATCTGGGCTGCACTCTATCCAATTGTCACAACATTTAATTTTTTGCAATCACGCCCCGAGCGGCGGCAAGTGCCCCCCTGCGCCACGCGGCACCAGGTTAAAAACAGTTACGAAACAGGTTAAAATCACCGTTTCGCCACCTGCTCCGGCCCCTGCCGCCATGCCCCTTCCCCTGCCCTTCCAGATCCGCAAGGAGTGTCCGCCCGGCGCATGCGAATGCCGCCAGGGCGAGCTGCTGGACGCCTGGGAGCGCGATCCGACCACCGACATCCGCATCCTGCGCCTCACCCGCGAAGAAGAAAAAGCGTTAATCGCGCGCATCGAAGCAGTCGACAACTACCCCGCGTTGCAGCGCATTGAACAACGTCTGTTTGAACTGCTGGGAATCCGGCTGACGATCACGCCCAGCCACAACGGCGTGCGCACGGTGATGGGTTTGAATATCCGCCTGGCGGATCAGCCTGGGCTGTGCCGCCGCACGCGTGAAAAACTGCCGGCGGCGGTGCGCCGCTGTCTGCACAATCATCCCGACATCGTGTACGCGCTGCTCAATGCGCGCGATTTGCTGGGCGGCGAATGATGCTGGCGTTGCTGCTGTTATTGATCGGCATGTGGGATGCCCGACTCGAACTCAGTGAACAAGGCTTTTGTGGCATGGCCTATTTGTTGAGCTGATTTGCGTCGGTGGCGGTGCAACATAATGTGCGCGATATGCACGTGATCAAACAAAAATTTTAGCGCTGCACCAACCGGGCTGCCTACCGAGACCACGCGTGCCCGCGTCAGCGGCGCCAAGGCCGGCGCAGCCAGCAGATGCTGAATCAGGCCGTGGCTCAGATCAGGTTGCGGCGCATCCTGCACCTGCAGGCGTACCAGGACGTCACCCTTATCACCGGCAGCCAATCCCAGCCGCTGTCGGCGTACCGCAGTCATGACCGCCAGTTCCTGCTTTCGCCCATGACGCGAGAATAACTGCTGGCCGACAGCAAGTGTGGCATGCAGGCATAGCGGGCTGCGCATGTGCGGATAAAAATAGTCGACCACGGCGGCCAAGTCCGGCTTATCGGACGGATCGATCCAGACGCAGGTGACGTTTTGCTGGCGCGCGAATGCCTGACGGGCCTCGGTTGAGGATCGATCGTCTTCGATGACCAGTGCCGGGTTGCCGCCGCCGGCATATTCGCCAAAGCAGCGGAAGGTGTGAATCTGCATCATGGCTCCAGTTAAAGTGGGGCTTTATCCTGCAATCGACTACAGCGTGCGGTCGATGGCAGGGCCCAGCAGGTCGCAGGCGAGGATCAGCAGGACCGCGACGACCAGGGTGCGTATTAGATAACGCATGGAGCGCATGGGTGGTATCAGGGCAGCGCCTGCGTTAGTACAGGCGTGGGATCCTCAATCGTCGTCGTTGGGATCGAGGTCCGGGAACATCACCGACGTGAAGCCGAATCTGGAAAAATCGCGGATACGCGCCGGGTACAGTATGCCGAGCAGATGATCGACCTCGTGCTGCACCACGCGCGCGTGGAAGCCGTCCACGTCGCGCCGTATGGGCTGCTGGTGCTCATCCATGCCTTCGTAGCGCAGGCGCGTGTAGCGCGGCACGCTGCCGCGCAGGCCCGGCACCGACAGGCAGCCTTCGAAGCCCTCTTCCATGTCGTCCGACAGCGGCGTCAGGACGGGATTGATCAATACCGTTTCCGGCACCTGCGGCGCATCGGGGTAGCGCACGTTCTGCTTGAAGCCGAAGATCACCAGCTGCAGGTTGACGCCGATCTGCGGCGCAGCCAGGCCGGCGCCGTTAGCGTCATGCATGGTGTCGAACATGTCGGCGATCAGCGCTCGCATGGCGGGGGTATCGAACTCGGTCACCGGTTCGGCCACGCGCAGCAGGCGCGGGTCGCCCATCTTTAAAATTTCACGAACTGCCATGATGCTTCCTTATTTCGATTTCTTATTTTTGCGCCAGCAGCGCCAGCAGCGCTGCCTCGTCGAGGATGGTCACTTCCAGCTCCTGGGCCTTGGCCAGCTTGCTGCCGGCGTCCGCGCCCGCCACCAGGTAATGGGTTTTTTTCGACACCGAACCGGAGACCTTGCCGCCCGCCGCCTCGATCAGCGCGCCCGCTTCGTCGCGGCCCATGGTCGGCAGCGTGCCGGTCAGCACGAACGTCTTGCCGGTCAGGTGCCCTTCGGAAGCCACAGTGGCCGGCAGCTGCGCCAGCAAGTCCTCGCGCAGCGTGGCCAGGGCTTTGACCTGCTGGCGGTTGGCGGCAACGTCCATCCATGCCGCCAGCGCGTCGGACACGGTGGCCGGCAGGCCGAACACGTTGTAGATGGTGAGATGCGCGAGCACGTCGAGCGACACGTCCTGTTCCACCAGCTGCTTGCTGCGCGGCTCCGTCAGTTTCGGAATGCCCAGCGCCGCCATCAGCTTGACCGGTTCGAGCTTGTCGCGCAGCTTGGCGCTGGGCGCATGCTCGCCCTTGGGCGTGACGCCGGCGGCCAGCAGCGCGTCGATGGCTTCCTGGTTCTTGGGCTCCGCAAAAAACTCGGCTATCGAGATGGCGACGATGCCGCCGATATCGGGCAGCACGCGCAGCAGCGCGGCCGGCACCCGCCGCACCAGGTCCAGGCGGCCGAGCCACTCGGCCAGCGTCTTGGCGGTGGACTCGCCCACGTGACGGATGCCCAGCGCGAACAGCAGGCGTTCCAATGGCGGATTCTTGCTTGCCTCGATGGCGTCCAGCAGGTTCTCGGCCCACTTGGTGGCGACCTTGCCGTTGGCAACCGTTTCCGGAGTCGAATTGGTAACACCCGCGTCGCGCTCATCGGCCAGCCGTTTCATCTCCAGCAGGTCGTCGAGCTTGAGCGCATACAGGTCGGCCACGCGCTGCACCTTGCCGTGTTCGACCAGGTTGTCGATGTAGCGGTCGCCCAGACCTTCGATATCCATCATGCGGCGACCGGCGAAGTGGCGGATCGCTTCCTTGCGCTGGGCTGCGCACGTGAGCCCTCCCGAGCAGCGGGCAATCGCCTCGCCCTCTTCGCGCACCACGTGCGAGCCGCATACGGGACAGGTCCTGGGCAGCACGTACATCGGCGGTGCGGGTTGCGGGCGGCGCTCCAGCACCACCGACAGCACCTCGGGAATGACGTCGCCGGCGCGGCGCACGATCACCGTGTCGCCCACGCGCACGTCCTTGCGGCGCACTTCGTCCTCGTTGTGCAGCGTGGCGTTGGTGACGTTGACGCCGCCCACGAACACGGACGCCAGGCGCGCCACCGGCGTGATGGCGCCGGTGCGGCCCACCTGCACCTCGATGGCCTGCACGGTGGTCAGCGCTTCCTCGGCCGGGAATTTATGGGCCAGCGCAAAGCGCGGCGCGCGCGAGACGAAACCGAGCGTGCGCTGGTCTTCCAGGCGATTGGCCTTGTACACCACGCCGTCGATTTCGTACGGCATGGCGGGACGCGCGGCGCCGATGTTTTTGTAATACGCCATCAGGCCGTCGTAGCCGCGCACCACGGCCGCCTCTTTCGCCACCGGCAGGCCAAGGGTGCGGTACCAGTCCAGCAGCGCCGTGTGCGACGGCGGCATGTCGGCTCCATCGAGCAGCCCCACGCCGTACGCGAAAAAGCGCAGCTTGCGCTGGCGCGTGATGCGCGAATCGAGCTGGCGCAGGCTGCCCGCCGCCGCGTTGCGGGGGTTGACGAACTCGCGCTGTCCCGCTTCGCGCTGGCGCGCGTTGAGCGCCTCGAAATCGCTCTTGAACATCAGTACTTCGCCGCGTACGTCAAGCACTGCCGGCGGGGTGTCGGTGTTGAGGCGCAGCGGAATCACGTCGATGGTGCGGATATTGGCGGTGACATCCTCGCCCGTGTAGCCGTCGCCGCGCGTGGCTGCCTGCACCAGCAGGCCGTTCTCGTAGCGCAGGTTGATGGCCAGGCCGTCGTATTTGACTTCGGCGGCATATTCCACGATGGCTGCCGTATCGAGGCCGTCGCGCACGCGGCGGTCGAAGTTTTCGATGTCCTCGTCGCTGAAACCGTTATTCAGCGACAGCATGGGCACCGAATGGGTGACCTGGTCGAACTGCGGCAGCGGCGCGGCGCCCACGCGCCGGGTGGGCGAATCGGGCTGCACCAGCTCCGGGTGCTCCTGTTCGAGCTGCTGCAGTTCGATGAACAGCTTGTCGTACTCGGCGTCCGGAATGGTGGGCGCGTCTTCCACGTGATAGGCGTGCAGGTGCTTGTTCAGCTCCGAGGTAAGCGAT
>JBEVMD010000134.1:0-3419 GCA_040508835.1 Duganella sp.
CGGCGGCCGCCGGCTTGAAGCCCGCGTTGAGCGGCACCGGCGGGGGGGTGCCCGCCTCCCCAGCCCGCCGGGCCCCCGGATGCGGTTCGATCAGCGGCATCAGGGGCGGCGCCAGCACGACCAGCAGCTGCACCGGCAGCGCGCTGGTGAAGTCGTAGTTTTTCGACTCCGGTCCGTGCACGTACGCCGTCATGCTGCCGAAGAAGCGACCGCCGATATTGAACACGAACGTGGCCGACCGGTTCACGTAGCGCGACTCGATCAGGCGCCCGCCGCCACCGTACACATCGAAGCGCTGGTCGCCGGTACCGGTCTTGCCGCCCACGGGCAGCACGGTGCCGTCGGACGTGACGAACGCCGTGCGCGCGCGCTTGGCGGTGCCGTCCGACACCACGCCACGGATCGCCTCGGCCACCACTGCCGCCACTTCCGGCGCCAGCACCTGCTCGTTGGTGGTGGGCTTGGCCTTGGTGACCGTCGTGTCGTACGGCGTGTTCTTGGCAAAATGCAGCGCCGTGATGCGCTGGCTGGTCTTGCGCACGCCGCCGTTGACGATGATGCCCATCAGCTCGGCCAGCGCAGCCGGACGGTCGGCCGATGCGCCCAGCGTGGTGGCATACGACGGCACCAGCGAATCGAACGGATAGCCCATCTTCTTCCACTGCTTGTGCAGCTCCATGAAGCCCTCCACTTCCAGCAGGCCGGCGATGCGGCGGTCCTGGGCGTGCTTGCGGTGGGTCTTGAACAGCCACTGGTAGACTTCCTGGCGCTCTTTCTCGCTGGCGGCATTCATCTGCGTGAGCGTGGCGCCGGGGTTGGCATGCAGGTACGCCACCATCCACAGTTCGAGCGGGTGGACGCTGGCCAGGTAGCCGCGGTCGGCCAGCGACCACTGGTCGATGGCGTACTGGTCGTACAGCTTGGCCACGCGCTCGTCCGACACCTCGTTCTGCGACGACAGGTTGGCGCGCAGGAAGGCGGCAAACTGCGCCTGCGTGGCTTTCGGATACACGGTGCGATGGATGACGGCCAGGCGCACCGGCGTGCGGCGCAGGTTGGCCAGCATGATGTTGTCGAACTCGCCGACCTGCTTGCCCTTGTACTTGGCGTAGAAGCGGCCCAGGAACTCGCGCCCTTCCTTGTCGGCAAAGCGCGCCAGGTAGGCGGCGCGGCGCGGATCGTCGGCGTCCGCCAGCAGCGAGGCGGACGAGCCCGGCGTCTGGAACATGTAGAACTTGGCGACGTCGCGCATCAGGCGCACGAACACCAGGTTGGTCGAGTGGCGCAGCGCTTCGGTCACGGTCAGGATCTTGCCGTTGTCTTCCTTGGAGAAGTTGCCGAAGTAATGGAGGCCGCCGCCGGTGAAGAAGCCTTCGCCCGGGTTGCCCGAATACTTGCGCTCCATGGCCGCGTGCAGCATGGGCGTGAGCGCCCGCGCGTCCGCGTTTTGCGGCAGTCCCTTGAAGTAATCGACGGCCCACAGCGACAGCCTGTCCTGCGGATCGACGTTCACCTTGGCCAGCCCGGCGGCATCGAGGCCGGCGAACTTCTTGTGCAGCTGGTCCATGATGTCGAGGTAGCTCACCAGCGTGCGCAGCTTGGCCGTGGAACCCAGGTCCAGCTTGGCGCCTTCGTTGATGTCGAGCGGCTGGTCGAAGTTATCGGTCTGCAGGCGCAGCAGGTTGTTCTCCGCGCCCTTTTCCAGCAGGGTAAAGCTGTAGACCACGTTGGCGGGATCGCCATTGCCCAGCATGCCCTTGCCGGTCAGGCCCGCTTCCTTGGCCCGTTCCGGATCGCGCAGGTCGCGCAGCACCTGGGTCACGGCCGTCTGGGCCTGCGCATCGAGCGTGCTGGTGACGTCCAGGTCGAGGCGGTCCAGGTTGTACATGCGGTTGTCGCCCAGCAGGTTGGCCAGGTGGTTGCGAATCGCGTTCGACGCCTTGCGCGAGACAAACGTCATCGGCGGCGCCGCCTGCAGGCCGTTGCCCTTGGCCGGGTGCAGCTTCTGCTTGAGCGCCATGTCGCGCATGGCGGCCGTGATCACGCCGTCCTTGGCCAGGATGCGCAGGTGGCTGTCGGCCAGCTGGTCGAGGTCTTCGGCGCCGTCGCCCAGGTAGTAGCTGGGGCGGCGCTGCGCGATCATCAGGCTCAGCGCTTCCTTGTACACGAGCGCCGTGTCGGCGTCCGGGTTTTCCAGGTTGCGCGCCAGGATGCGGTTGAACGCGTCGAAACTGCGGCCGTACCACACCCACATGCCGTCGCCGACGCCATTGACTTCGCCATAGCCGGGCTTGGCCGACAGCGGCACCGTGTTCAGGTATTCGATCACGATGCGGCGGCGCGCGCGGGTGGTGTCGGGACCATCCTGGTACGAGCGCAGGCTGGCCGAGACCATCTGCTGCAGCTTGTCCGTCATCGAGCCCGTGCGGCCTTCGGCCGAGTGGCGGTATTTTTCGATCTGCGTGGCCAGCGTGCTGCCGCCGGCCGCGCGGTGGCCGGCGCCCAGCGCGCTCATGCTTTTTTCCAGCACGGCCTTGGCCAGCCGGTCCCATTCCACGGCCGGGTTGCGCTTGGGGTAGGTATTGTCGAGCAGTTCGCGGTTTTCGATGTACAGCAGGGAGCTGATCAGCGCCATCGGCGCCTGCTCGAACTTGTTGTAGATGCGCTCCGGGTACGCGGTGGCGTACAGCTGCGTGGCGCGGCAGTCGTAGATGGTCAGCCCGGTGCGGGTCTTCTCGTGGTATGTGGGGAACACGCCGTGATCGGCCAGCTCCACCATCTTGCCCGACATGCGCGACTGCGCGCTGACCTTGTACTCGCGCTCGCTCAACTTGCCGATATAGTCGGGCAGGTTGGCGTAGCCGAGCCGCTCGTCGTACGGGCTGTTGTGCGGGTAGCGGATCGCGTTGCTCGGCCCCGGCAGCACCTTGTAGGTCATCTTGCCGGCCAGGTCGGTAAACACGCGCGCCTGCAGCGCCGACGTGCGGCTTTCCTGCACCCCGAAGTACACGGCAAACGACGCGCCCACCAGCACCACCAGGATCAGCGCATTGCGTGCGCGCTTGCGCTTTTTGGGCGGCTGGCCGGACCATGGCGCGGGAGGTTGATCTGGCGGCGGCGCAGAATCGGACGCGTTCAGTGGGGACTGCGCGAGGTGCGCTTCGGAATCTTCAATAGGCATGGGAGGAACAACTCGAAGATGACGCTTGCGCCGTGTTCCCAGGGCTGCGCGCAGTTTGCGCGCTGCACGCACCAGGGGCCGGCGAAAACGTCGATTGCTTAACATATGAGACAAACCGGTCAGCTGTTCAGTAAAACCTGCTAGTTACCATTGCACCACAACGTGGCGTAACGGACCGGTGCATTCGCACAATAATTACATTGCCCTGCGCATTTTCGCAAAAAAACAACGGCGCCGC
>JBEVMD010000011.1:0-5479 GCA_040508835.1 Duganella sp.
GCTGCTGCGCAGTCCCGACCCCAAGCACCTGAAAACGGCGCAAGCCTACCTCGAGATCGCGGTACGCCTGCCACAAAACCGGGGCACGGCCGTTCACCAGCAGCTCGACATGCTGCGCCAGATCCGCGCCGGCACCATGGCCGCCGACGCCGTGGGCGCGCTCGCATGGGACCCGAGCCTGCAGGCGCAGATGTTCCAGTGCCTGCTGTTCTACTGGCTGTCCACGCCGCAGCTGGGCGAACGCAAGCTGCAACTGCAGGAACTGTTCGACCAGGCCGACCGCGCCGGCTACCAGTTCGTCGCGGCGCAGGCGGCCACACTGCTGGGCCACCTGGGCCACGCCGACATGGCGCAACGGGGCAGCACCCTGCGCGCGCGCCTGGCGCTGCCCGACCTGTCCACGTGGTTCGAGCGCCAGGAAGGCTGGCAGCGCCAGCTCACGGCGCTGATCAACCTGCAGCAGCCCGACGGCGCGGTGGCCGCCAGCGCCGGCAAGGCGTCGCGCCTGGCGTGGCTGCTGGAATTCCAGCCGCGCTGGGGCATCACGGAAGTGACGCCCGTGGAGCAGAAGCGCGACGCGCGCGGCATCTGGAGCAAGGGCCGCGCGGCCAGCCTGAAACGGCTGCGCTTTGAGACCGAGGCGTTCGATTTCCTGACGCCGCAGGACGTGCGCGCCACCGAGGCCATCACCGTGGCCCACCGCGGCTACACGTCCAGCGGCATGGCGTACGAGATCAATCCGCAACGCGCCGCCACCGCGCTGGTGGGCCACCCGCTGCTGTTCTGGGCCGACGCGCCCGACATGCGGGTGGAGCTGCTGGCCGGCGAGCCGGAACTGCTGATCAAGAAAAGCGCGGGCAACCTGGAAATCCGCCTCAATCCCCCCATCCCCGACGACAGCTCCACGGTGGTGGTGACCAAGGAGACGCCCACCCGGCTGCGCGTGATCACCATCGCCGACGAGCACCGCCGCATCGCCGCCATCGTCGGGGATGCGCTCAACGTACCGGCCCACGCCGAGCAGCAGGTGCTGCATGCGATCAGCTCCATCTCGTCGCTGGTGACGGTGCAGTCGGACATCGGCGGCGCCGCGCCCGACATGGAGCAGGTGGACGCCGACATGCGCCTGCACGTGCACCTGCTGCCGTACCAGCACGGCCTGAAAATGCAGATCCTGGTGCGCCCGCTGCCCCACGGCGCTTACTACGCGCCCGGCGATGGCGCCGACAGCGTGATCGCGGATGCCGGCGGCAAACCGGTGCAGGCGCGCCGCCAGCTGGCCGATGAGCGCGACGCCGAACACGACCTGATCGCCAGGTGCCCGGTGCTGGAATCGGGCGAACAGCAGCACGGCGAATGGCTGCTGGGCCAGCCCGCGCTGTGCCTGCAGCTGCTGACCGAACTGCAGGACCTGCCGGCGGACAGCATCGTGATCGCCTGGCCCGAGGGCGAAAAATTCCGCGTCACGGCCAAGGTGGAGACCAAGCAGGTGCGCCTGTCCATCAAGAGCAACAAGGACTGGTTTGCCGCCAGCGGCCAGGTGCAGGTCGACGAAGACCACGTGATGGACCTGCGCACCCTGCTCGAACTGATGCAAAAAAACCAGGGCCGCTTCGTGGAGCTGGGCGAAAACCGCTTCCTGGCCCTGACCGAGGAACTGCACCGCCGCCTGCGCGAAGTATCGGCCTACGGCGAGCTGACGGAAGACGGCGTGCGCCTGCACCCGCTGGCGTCGTTCGCGCTGGAAGAGCTGGCCGACGACGTCGGTGGCGTGAAAGCGGACAAGCTGTGGAAGGAGCACCTGGCGCGCATGGCGGAGCAGACCACGTTCGAGCCGGTGCTGCCCACCACCTTGCAGGCCGACCTGCGCGACTACCAGCTCGATGGCTTCAACTGGCTGTCGCGCCTCGCGCACTGGGGCGTGGGCGCCTGCCTGGCCGACGATATGGGCCTCGGTAAAACCCTGCAGGCGCTGGCGCTGATCTTGTCGCGCGCGCCGCAGGGCCCTACCCTGGTGATCGCGCCCACGTCCGTGTGCCTGAACTGGGTGAGCGAGGCGGCCCGCTTTGCGCCCACGCTCAACGTCAAGATGTTCGGCGCGGGCGACCGGGCCGACACGCTGGCGACCTTGCAGCCGTACGACCTGGTGGTGGCCAGTTACGGCCTGCTGCAGCTGGAGGCGCCGCTGTTTGCGGGCGTCCAGTGGCGCACCATCGTGCTCGATGAAGCGCAGGCCATCAAGAACGGCGCCACCAAGCGTTCGCAGGCCGTGATGGCCTTGCACGGCGACTTCCGCATGGTGTGCACCGGCACGCCGCTGGAAAACCACCTGGGCGAGTTATGGAACCTGTTCCGCTTCATCAATCCGGGCCTGCTGGGCAGCATCGAGCAGTTCAACCTGCGCTTTGCCGCGCCGATCGAAAAGCCGCAGGACCACCGCGCCACGGTGGGCGCGCGCAACCGCCTGCGGCGGCTGATCCAGCCCTTCATGCTGCGCCGGACCAAGTCGCAGGTGCTGACGGAACTGCCGCCGCGCACCGAGATCACGCTGGAGGTGGATCTGTCGGCGCAGGAGACGGCGCTGTACGAATCGCTGCGCCGCACGGCGCTGGAAACGCTGGCGGCCGTGGAAGGCCCGGCGGAAAAGAAATCGATCCAGATCCTGGCCGAGATCATGAAGCTGCGCCGCGCCTGCTGCAACCCGAACCTGGTGGCGCCGGAGCTGGGCATCGCCAGCAGCAAGCTGGCCGCGTTTGCGCACCTGCTGGAAGGGCTGCTGGAAAACCGCCACAAGGTGCTGGTGTTCAGCCAGTTCGTGGACCACCTGGGACTGATCCGCGCGCACCTGGACGCCAACGATATCGGCTACCAGTACCTCGACGGGTCCACGCCCATGGCCGAGCGCAAGAAGCGGGTCGATGCGTTTCAGGCCGGCCAGGGCGACGTGTTTTTGATCAGTTTAAAAGCGGGCGGCGTGGGCATCAACCTGACGGCGGCCGACTACGTGATCCACATGGACCCGTGGTGGAATCCGGCCGTGGAAGACCAGGCGTCGGACCGCGCCCACCGCATGGGCCAGCAGCGGCCCGTCACCATCTACCGGCTGGTGGCGCGCCACACGATCGAGGAAGGCATCGTCGACCTGCACCAGCACAAGCGCGACCTGGCCGACAGCCTGCTCGAAGGCAGTGACGTCTCGGGCCGCCTGTCGGCCGGCGAGATGCTGAACATGTTGCAGGAGGGACTGGCGCAATAGCTTGTAACATGCGTCGCGCAAGCGGGCCGATTAATGATAATCTCCCACGCTTCGACTCGGCTCGCGTGCGGGCCTTGTCATTCTTACACAAGGCTGCATACGATGATCAAGACAAAACTTGCCCTGGCGGTAGTAATGGCGGCCCTCGCCTTTGCCCCCGCCAGCGCGGCGACCCAGAAAAAGTCCGCCAGCACCAAGAACAGCAAAAGCACCAGCAAGAGCGCCGGCAAAAACACCAAGAAAAGCACGGCCAGCAACAGCCGGAACACGGCAACCAAGACCGTGGCCAAGGCCGCGCCGGCCTTCGTGCTGGCCGACCGCTGGCAGGACCGCCAGTTCGATGCACTCAGCAACCAGTTCCTCAACGCCCAGTGGCGCATCGATTCGGAAAGCGCGATCTACGCCGGCAAGTACGACACGGCCGCCTCGCTGTTCATCCCCGACAAGGCCGGCATCGCCCAGGAACTGGCATTCATCGACGAGTGGACCGAGCGCTTCGGCAAGGTCAATGTCAAGCAGCTGGCCGCCAAGCAGCGCACCGACCTGGCGCTGCTGCAGAACAAGCTCGAAGGCGACCGCTGGCGCCTGACCACGCTGCGCGAATACGAGTGGAATCCCGCCAGCTACAACGTGGCCGGTCCGCTGGACATGATCCTCAACACGGAATACGCGGCCCAGCCGCAGCGCCTGCGTACCCTGCTCAAGCGCATCGCCAGCATACCCGCGTACTACGAAGCGGCGCGCGCCAACATCGTCAACCCCACGCGCGAACACACGCGGCTGGCCATCAAGCAGGCGCCCGGCGTGCAGGCCGTGCTGGTGGAGGTCGACAAGGCGGCGCAGGCGTCGATCCTGAATGCGGCCGAGAAACAGCAGTTCACGCTGCGCGTGAATGCCGCCCTGCAGGCGGTGGACAGCTACGTGGCGTATCTCACCGAGCGTGAAAAACTGATGGCCACCGAAGGCCGCCGCAGCTTCCGCATTGGCAAGCAGCTGTACGAGAAAAAATTCGCCTACGATATCCAGTCGGGCAGCACCGCCGAGCAGACCTATCAGAAGGCGCTGGCCGCGCGGGAGGACTTGCTCGCCAATATGGACCGCCTGTCCGACGAGATGTGGGACAAGTATCTGCCGGGCGTGGCCAAGCCGGCCGACCGCTTTGCCAAGATCGGCATGATGATCGACAAATTGTCGGAGCGCCACGTGGCGCGCGAGAATTTCGTCAACGAAATCAAGCGCCAGATTCCGGAACTGCAGGACTGGGTGATCAAGCACAACCTGCTCACGCTGGACCCGAACAAGCAGCTGGAAGTGCGCGCCACGCCCGCGTACCAGGCCGGCGTGGCCGGCGCCAGCATCGATGCGCCGGGCCCGTACCGTCCGCAGGACCGCACCTACTACAACGTCACCCCGCTCGATGGCGCCACGCCCGAAGCGGCCGAAAGCAGCCTGCGCGAGTACAACCACTGGATCTTGCAGATCCTGAATATCCACGAAGCCATTCCCGGCCACTATGCCCAGCTGGTCTACGCCAACAAGTCGCCGTCGATCGTGAAATCGATCTTCGGCAATGGCGCGATGGTGGAAGGCTGGGCCGTGTACGGCGAACGCATGATGCTCGAGTCCGGCTACGGCGACAATGCGCCGGAAATGTGGCTGATGTATTCCAAGTGGAACCTGCGCAGCGTGACCAACACCATCCTCGACTACAGCGTGCACGTGCTGGGCATGACGGAAGAACAGGCGGTCGACCTGCTCACGCGCCAGGCCTTCCAGACGCGCTCGGAAGCGGTGGAAAAATGGCACCGGGTGCAGGTCTCGTCGGTACAGCTGACCAGTTATTTCAGCGGCTACAGCGAGATCATGGCGCTGCGCGAAGAACGCAAGCAGGCGCTGGGCGACCGCTTCAACCTCAAGCAGTTCCACGAACAGTTCCTCAGCTACGGCAGCGCGCCGGTGCGGGTGATACGGGAATTGATGATGCAGTGACGTAGCCACTACTGCGCACAGCAATGTAAAAGCCCCCGCAATGTCACCATTGCGGGGGCTCTACCATTAACGAGGCGGCTGCAACGTGGCCGGAGCAAGGCGCCGCAGCGACGCCATAGGTGTGTTTCTATGAGGCCGCTGCAACGCGCCCAGGGCGAGGCGCGGCGTCGCAGGCAGTGCGCCAGCACGGCAAGACGCCGCAACGACGCCATGGGTCTGTTTCTATGAGGCCGC
>JBEVMD010000028.1:0-6260 GCA_040508835.1 Duganella sp.
GCGCGCGCCTGGAAGATCTTCCACAGGCTCTCGTCGTTGGAAATGAGCGCGGCCGCCAGGCCGAATTCGGTGGCATTGGCAGCCTTGATGGCGCTGTCGAAATCGGCCACGCGGATCACCTGCAGCAGGGGACCGAACCACTCTTCGTCCGGGATGTCCTGGGCATCGGTCACGTCCACGATGCCGGCCGAAACGAAACCGGTGTTCTCGTCCAGGTGGCGCATTTCCAGCAGACTGACGCCGCCGTTTTCGACCAGGTCGGACTGCGCCTGCACCAGGCGCTTGGCCACCGAGGCGGAGACGACGGGGCCCATGAACGGCGCCGGTTCGGCAGCGGATGCGCCCACCGTCAGGCGGCTGGCCACATCCACCAGACGCCGGACGATGGCGTCGCCGGCCGCGCCCTGCTGCACGATCAGGCGGCGCGCGCACGTGCAGCGCTGGCCGGCCGAAATGAATGCGGACGACACGGCCATGAACACGGCCGCATCGACGTCGTGCGCGTCCCAGATCACCAGCGGGTTGTTGCCGCCCATTTCCAGCGCCAGCATCTTGCCCGGCTGGCCGCCGAACTGCTTGTGCAGCGCGGTGCCGGTCTGGCAGCTGCCGGTAAACAGCACGCCGTCGAGCAGGCCATGCTGGCCCAGCGCGATGCCGGTTTCGCGGCCGCCGTTGACCAGATTGATCACGCCGGGCGGAATGCCCGCCTGCTCCCACAGCTGCACGGTTTTGACGGCCGTGCGCGGCGCGTATTCGCTCGGTTTGAACACCAGCGTGTTACCGGCGATCAGGGCCGGCACGATATGGCCGTTGGGCAGGTGGCCGGGGAAGTTATAGGGTCCGAACACGCCGAACACGCCGTGCGGACGGTGGCGCAGCACCGCCTCGCCATCGGCCACCTTGGCTTGCGTGAGACCCGTGCGGGCGTGGTATGCCTGCACCGAGATGTCGATCTTGTTGGCCATGGTGGTCACTTCGGTGCGCGCTTCCCACAGCGGCTTGCCCACTTCCTCGGCGATCAGCAGCGCCAGCTCTTCGGCATCCTGCTTGAGCAGATCGCGGAAGCGCGTGCAGACGGCGATGCGCTCGTCCAGCGGCGTGAGCGCCCAGGCCTGAAAGGCATTGCGCGCGGCGTGGCAGGCGGCATCGACATCCTGCGCGGTCGATTCGCGGCTGGCCCAGGTTTGCTGGCCGTTCGATGGATCGACGGTCGCCAGTTCGGCGCCGCCGCCCACCAGCCACTGGCCGTCGACGAAGTTACTCAATACGTTGCTGAGCGGGTTATTCAGAGCGTTAAACATGGGGATTCTTCCTCGGGTTGAGCGTGAGCGTGCGCACGGCGTCGCCGTCCTTGCAGCACAGGGCGTCCTGTTCCGCCGGGGACAGCGCGAGCGCGCCATTCACCGTCGCGGCTTGCGCCAGGATCATGCGAAAATCGTGCAGCGTGGTGTTCGAAACGAGCAGCGGTTCGGCCGCCGGCTCGGGGGCGCAGGCCGAATCGACGCCGCTGCCGACGCCCACTTCGGCCAGCACGCTCTCGCGCATGGCCCGCAGTTCGGACACGCGCGCCTGCAGCACCGGGCCGGCGTCGAAGATATCGACGTAGCCTTCGAAGTACAGGCCTTCCTGCTCCAGCAGGCGGCGCGCGGGCGCGGTGGACGTGTGCACCTTGCCGATCACTTCCTGCGCGTCGTCGGGCAGGTACGCCACGTACAGCGGCTGGCGCGGCATCAGCTCGGCGATGAACGATTTTTTGCCGACGGCGGTGAGCGCATCGACGTGATCGAAATCCATCTTGAAGAAGTGCCGTCCCAGCCCTTCGTAGAACGGCGAGCGGCCATCGTCCTCCTGGTAGCCGCGCATCTCCGCGATCAGCTTTTCGGTAAACAGGTGCGGGAACTGGGCGATGAACAGGAAGCGGCTCTTGGACAGCAGGCGGCCGTTGTTGCCGGTGCGGTAGTCGGGATGCAGGAACAGCGAGCACAGTTCGGTGCTGCCCGTGAGGTCGTTCGACAGGTACAGCGTTTCCATGCGGGTGAACACATCGAGCTCGCGGCTCGAGTGCACCAGCGTGCCGATGCGGTAGTTATAAAACGGCTCGTTCAGGCCCACCGCGCCCTTGATGGCGCACACGCCGGCCAGGCGGCCGGTGTCGGTATCCTCCATCACGAACATGTAATCGCGCTTGTCGGGCGCGATGGTGCCCGCAAACGAGGCGACGGCGATGGCCAGGCGGTCGCCCATCATCTTCATGTCGGGCTTCAGGGTGGTCATGCCGCTGCCGACCTGGGTGGCCATCACGTACAGGGCGTCGAGGTCGTCGGCTTGGATGGCGCGTACTACTAGCATAGGGATTCCAGTCTCAGATTCTGACGCAGATGACGGTATCGCCGTCCACGACTTGCAGCGTTTCCAGCACCTCTGCCGGCAGCGCCACCGTCACTTGCGCTTCGAGCGCGGTGCAGTGGGCGATCACGGCGCGGAAATTGTGTTCAGCGCCGGACGACACGGCGTAGCGCACGGGCGGCTC
The DNA here is from genome assembly GCA_040508835.1 of Duganella sp. Lineage (GTDB taxonomy): Bacteria > Pseudomonadota > Gammaproteobacteria > Burkholderiales > Burkholderiaceae_D > Rugamonas. The sequence continues at coordinate 2,531 of JBEVMD010000028.1, forward strand.
GCGGCCGCGATCGCGCGCGTCCTGCGCCGTGACCACGCGCCGCTGCAGCGCGCCCGTAAAGGTGCGCAGCGAATTTTTGTGGGCCTGCAGGATCGGGCCGCCGTCGAAGATGTCGATGTAGTCGTCGGCCTCGAAGCCTTCGGCCGTGAGCAGGTTGAACGCCAGCTCGCCCGACGGGTGGATCTGGCCCATCGCTGCCTGGGCGTCGCCGGGCAGCAGCGGCACGTACACGGGGTAATGGGGCATCAGCTCCACGATCAGGGTGCGGTTGCGGGCACCGCCGATCACGCGTTCGGCATCGAGGAAATCCATCTGGAAGAATTTGCGGCCCAGCGCATCCCAGAACGGCGAGCCGCCGCCAGTGTCGGTGACGCCGGCCAGCGGCACGAAGAAGCGGTCGGAAAACCGGTGGGGCGCCAGCACGGCAAACATCAGGCGCGCGCGCGACAGCAGCGCCGCCTCGGCGGAACCCTGTTCGCGGTCGCCCACGTAAAAGCTCGATAGCTGCGAGTAGCCGGTAAGCTCAGAGCAGAGGGTGAGCGCATGCACGCTGTGGCTGATATTGAGGTCGCGCGACACCTGCTGGATGACGTCGTTACGGAACGAGAAATACGTGCCGTTGGAGCCGGCCGCGGCAAAGATGGCGGCCGTGCCGACGATGCGGCGGTCGGCCAGCGACTCGGCCTGTTTCTCGAGGACCAGCAGGTACGCTTCCTCGCTGGGGATATCGACTTGCGCGGCAAAGGAGGCGATCGAGCACTCGATCATGGCGAGGATTTTCTCGCGCGTCTTGGGCAGGGTATGCACTCCCGGCATGGGCACTGCGGCCAGCGCCTCGAGGGCGGCAATATCCGCAAGTTCGACCGGACGGACTACATACATGGGGACTCCTTGGGTAAAACCCGGTACCGGTGATCCGTCATCCCCGCGAACGCGGGGATCCATAGGAAGCACGGGCAGTGTTTGCTCGAGCAATGCTGTGGCGCTGCTCAAGCGTTCTATGGATTCCCGCCTGCGCGGGAATGACGGCTCCGAGGACGCAGGTCAAGACAGGGTGGCAGCAATTGAGCAAGTCATCCGCTGTCCCTGCCCTTCTTACGCCTTCAACAACCCATCAATCGACAAGCGCAGGATGCGATCCGCTTCGGCGATCTGCTCGTCCGAAACGATCAGCGCCGGCGCCAGGCGCAGCACGTCCATGCCGGCGATCAGCACCATCAGGCCGTTCGCTTCGGCGGCTTTCTGGATGTCTTTCGAGCGGCCTTTCCAGCCATCGGTGACCACCACGCCCAGCAGCAGGCCGGCGCCGCGTACCAGCGTGAATACTTGCGGGTAGTCGGCTACCAGTTTTTCCATGGTGCCGCGCAGTTTTTCGCCGGCCTGTTTTACACGCGCCAGGAACGCCGGCTGGTTGATGGTTTCCAGCACCGTCAGCGCCACGGTGGCCGCCAGCGGGTTGCCGCCGTACGTGGTGCCGTGGCTGCCCACGCCCAGGACTGCGCCCAGTTCGTGGGTGGTCAGCATGGCGGCGACCGGGTAGCCGTTGCCCAGCGCCTTGGCGGACGTCAGCACGTCAGGGGTGATGCCGTAGGTCATGTAGTGGAACAGGTCGCCCGTGCGGCCCATGCCGCACTGCACTTCGTCGAAGATCAGCACGGCGCCGGTCTGGTCGCACAGCTCGCGCAGCGCTTGCAGGTAGGCTTTGTCGCCCGGCACCACGCCGCCCTCGCCTTGCAGCGGTTCGACGATCACGGCGCACACGTCGTCGGTGATGGCGGCGCGGGCCGCTTCGATGTCGTTGTACACGATGTGGTCGATCGACGGTGGCAGCGGCTCGAAGCCTTCGGTGTATTTCGACTGGCCGCCCACCGATACGGTGAACAGCGTGCGGCCGTGGAACGACTGCAGGCACGACACGATGCGCGACTTGTGCGGGCCGAACTTGGCGTGCGCGTATTTACGGGCCAGCTTCAGGGCCGCTTCGTTGGCTTCCGCGCCCGAGTTGCAGAAGAAGGCGCGGTCGGCAAACGTGGCTTCGGTCAGGGCCAGGCCCAGGCGCAGCACCGGCTCGTTGGTGTAGCCGTTACCCAGGTGCCACAGGGTGTTGGCCTGGCGCGTGAGGGCTTCCACGACGACGGGGTTGCAGTGGCCCAGCGAGTTGACGGCGATGCCGGACGTGAAGTCGAGGTAGTGCTTGCCATTCTGGTCCCACAGGTCCAGGCCAGATCCTCGGACCGGAACCATCGCTGCCGGTGCATAGGTCGGCACCAGGACTTCATCAAACGTCTGACGAGTCACAGGACGGGTCGTTACGGTCGTATCTTTGGCGTTCATGGCATTCCTTATTGATGTTGGATGCGCGCGGCAACGCGCCGCGAGCGTCCATTATAAAAAGGCGCATGCTAAAACTCTTTTCTATTGGCGACAAGGTTTTTCATTTTTGGCCGCAGGCCAATCTTGCCAATAGATTATGCCAAAGCGCGTAGCGCTCAGCCGGATAGTTTGCGCTGGCGTTCCTCTCGGGGGGTATTGCCAAAAAGCGCGCCAAACGCCGTGGAAAAATGCGAGCCCGACGAAAAGCCGCACATCAGCCCCACCTGCACGATCGAGTGGTTGGTCTCCAGCAGCAGCTGGCGCGCCCGTTGCAGGCGCAGCTCGAGGTAGTAGCGCGACGGCAGGCTGTCGAGGTATTGCTTGAACAGCCGTTCCAGTTGCCGGCGCGACAGGCCCACCAGGTTGGCGATGTCGTCGGTGGACAGCGGTTCCTCGATATTGGTTTCCATCAGCGTCACCGCTTCCGACAGGCGCGGCTGCAAGGCGCCGAAGCGCGCCTGCAGCGCGATGCGCTGGCGCTCGTCGTGGCTGCGCACGCGCTCGATGCACAGGTTTTCCTTGATGGTGGCCTGCACCGTGGCGCCGAACAGGTGCTCGATCAGCGTCAGCGAAAAATCGATGCTGGCGGCGCCGCCGCAGCAGCTCAGGTGACGGCCGTCGAGTTCGAACAGATGCTGGCTCAGCACCGCGCGCTCGGTGATGCTTTCCGTTTCCGCATACAGGGCCCACGGCAGCGCCACCCGCACCCCGGCCATCACGCCCGCTGCGGCCAGCCACAGCACGCCGGCGCCCACGCCGCCCCAGTAGTCTGCCGTGCGGCAGCGCTCGATGACGGCGCGGGCCAGCTCGGGCGCCAGCGTGCGGTCCGATTCGTCCGCCACCAGCAAGGCCATGTTCCAGCCGGGCTGGGCCAGCACCACCTGCGCCGGGGTCATGGTTTCAAGCTGGAAGGCGTCGCGGCCGAGGATGGCAGCGGCCATGCGCAGCGGCTGCACCAGGCCGGCCCAGGTGATGGCGTCCGCTTCGCCCGCGTTCACCAGCAACAGGCGCAGCGGCTTTTGCCGTGCGAGGCCGGACAGGTTAGCGAAAGACATCGGCAGATACGGACATGAGGAAAAAAGAAGGTCAGGAATGGGCTGCTCCGTATAGTACCCGCCCCGGCTGCAAAACGCGAACCAGCTATAATCATGCCCCATGGGCGAACGATATTTGAAAAGTGTCCGGCTGCTGGCCGAGTGCATACAGAGCTTTGAACGCTGCTCTGCCGACCATGTGCGCCAGCACGGGTTGACGCATCCCCAGTTCGACATCATCGCCACGCTGGGCAACACGCCCGGCATGTCGTACAAGGAACTGGGCGAGAAAACCCTGATCACCAAGGGCACGCTGACCGGCG
>JBEVMD010000045.1:0-7576 GCA_040508835.1 Duganella sp.
CTTCTGGACCCTGCATATCTGCTACTCCTCGGACGTCACGGTCGATGGCGTCATCATCCGCAACAACGAAGGGGGGCACGGGCCCTCGACGGACGGCATCGACATCGACTCGTCGCGCGACATCCTGGTGCAGAACGCCGACATCTCCGTCAACGACGATGCGCTGTGCCTCAAGGCCGGGCGCGACTCGGACGGCCAGCGCGTGGCGCGCACTACCGAGAACGTCGTGATACGCCATTCCATCATCAGGGAAGGCGCGGCGGGCGTGACCTTCGGCAGCGAGACGGCAGGGGGCTTTCGCAACGTGGAGGCGTACGGCCTGACGGTGCTCGACAAGGTCCCGGTGGGCATCCTGTTCAAATCGGCGCATACGCGCGGCGGCTTCGGAGACAACCTGCGCCTGCACGACATCACCATGCGGGGCACGCCGGTGGCGATCCGCATCACCATGAACTGGAACCCCAGCTACAGCTACGCCACCATTCCGGACGGGATCGCGGCGTATCCGGCGTACTGGAAGGTGCTGGCCACGCCGGTGCCGCGCGAAAAAGGCATCGCGCACTTTCACGATGTGCGCATCTGGAACATCAAGGCGACCGGCGCGACCACCGCGTTCGAAGTGAGCGGATTCCCGGAAGCGCCGCTGGACCGCTTCACGTTCGAGAACATCGATATCGAGGCCCGGCAGGGCGGGTTTATTTTTGACGCCAAAAACTGGCAGTTCAGCGGCGTGAAGCTGGCGATCGGCGCGCCCGTGCACATCGAGAGCGCGTCCGCCGTGCGGGGATTGCCGGCAACGAGCACGGTCGTCAAGCCGCAGCCGCCCAGGGCCGATCCCGCGCAAAAAAGTTTCGAGGAACAGGACAAGACATGATCAGGATTATCCCTCTCAAGGTCGCAGCGCTGACGGCGGCGCTGGGTGCAGCGCTTGGTGCAGCACTGACCGGCTGCGCGCACACGCAGCAGCAGTATCCGTTGCCCACGCCTGCGATGCAGGCCATCGTGGACAAGGACACCGGCCGTCACTTCGGCGACGCCCCGGCCAATGCGGGGCCGCTGGCCGCCGACCTGTCGCCCGCATTGAACCCGGCGGCCATCGACCGGGCGCTGCGCAAGGTGGCCGACTGGCAGCTGGCACGCACCGTGCCGCACCTGGACCGGATCTGGACTTCGAGCGTGCTGTTTTCCGGGTTGATCGCGGCCTCGGAGGCGACCGGCGATCCCAAGTACCGCGACGCCATGGTCGCCATGGGCCAGCGGTTCGAGTGGAAGCTGCGCACGCCATATCCGAACGCGGACGACATCAGCGTGGCGCAGACCTATCTCGACCTGTATCTGCAACAACCGGCGCCAGAAAAGATCGCGCACACGCGCGAGCAGCTGGACATCCTGATCGGCCTGAAAACCCTGAAGCCCGGCGACGACCGCCTGCCGTGGTGGTGGTGCGATGCGCTGTTCATGGCGCCGCCCGTGTGGGCGAAAATGTACCAGGCGACCGGCGAGCGCAAATACCTCGACTACGTCCACGCCCAGTGGCAGGCCACGTACGATCTGCTGTACGACAAGGAAGAACATCTGTACGCGCGCGACGCCAGCTACAAAGACAAGCGCGGGTCGAACGGCAAGAAGATCTTTTGGTCGCGCGGCGAAGGCTGGGTGCTGGGCGGCCTGGCGCGCACCATCGACTACATTCCCGCCAACGATCCGAAAAAGCCGTTCTATGTGCAGCAGTTGCAGCAGATGTCCACGCGCCTCGCCCAGTTGCAGGGCGCAGACGGCTTGTGGCATGCCGGCCTGCTCGATCCGGCCACGTATCCGCTGCCGGAAATCTCCGGCTCCGCGCTATTCGTGTACGGCATGGCCTACGGCGTCAATCGCGGCTACCTGGACGCCAAAACCTACCGGCCTGTGATCGAACGGGCATGGGCGGGCATCCTGAAAAACATCTATGCGGACGGGCGCCTGGGCGGCATCCAGCAGACGGGCGCCGAGCCGGCGTTTTATCTGCCAGCATCGAGCTATAACTATGGAGTGGGCGGCTTTTTGCTGGCGGCCGCCGAACTGAAAAAAATGACCGGAGAAGACAAGATGAAGGACAGCCGATGATCGCGCGCGCGTTTCGCATGCAGCTCAAGCCGGGCGCGGTGGAAGAGTATAAACGGCGCCACGACGAACTGTGGCCCGACCTGGCGGCGGCGCTCAAACAGGCCGGCATTTACGACTATTCGATTTTCCTCGACGAGGAAACGCTGCACCTGTTCGCGGTGCTGAAGCTCGGCCCCGACCACGCCATTGCCGCCTTGCCCGAACAACCGGTCATGCAGCGCTGGTGGGATTACATGGCCGACCTGATGGAAGTGGAGCCGGGTAACCGTCCCCGCGAATGGCCTTTGCAGCCGATGTTTTATTTTGCCTGAGGCTTGAATACGGCCGGGGACGGCGTCAGCAGGCCGCGCTCGCGCAGCCATTCCTCCGCGCGGCGCGGCCATTGCGACGTGGTCCCCAGGCCGTCGCGCATGCCCATGCCGTGGCTGCCATGCTCGAACAGGTACATCTCGGCCGGCACCTTGGCGCGGGTGAGGGCCTGGTAGAACAGGATGCTGTTCTCGACCGGCACCGCCTGGTCTTCCTGGGTGTGGATCAGCAGCGTGGGCGGCGTGGCGGACGTCACCTGTTTTTCCAGCGACATCAGCTCCACCGCCTGCGGCGACGGCGCTGCGCCCAGCAGGGCCTTGCGCGATCCGGCATGGGCGACAGGATCGACCATGGTGATGACCGGGTACATCAGCACCAGGAAGTCGGGGCGGGCGCTCACCGAATCGAGCGGCGCGCCGGTGCGGCCCAGTGGATGGTCGAACAGGGTGCCCGCGCTGGCGGCCAGGTGGCCGCCGGCCGAACTGCCCATGACGCCGATGCGGGCCGGGTCGATACCCAGCTCCTGCGCGCGGGAGCGCAGGGTGCGCACGGCGCGCAGCACGTCCTGCAGCGGGGCAGGGTGGCCGTATTCCTGCATGCGGTATTTGAGCACGAACGCGGTCACGCCGAGGGTACTAAGCCAGTTGGCGTATTGATCGCCTTCGCGCGCGGTGGACATGCGCACGTAGCCGCCGCCGGGGCAGATGATGACGGCCGTGCCGTTGGGGCGGTCGGGTGCGGGGCCGAAGCGGGTGAGCGAGGCTTGCGTCACGTTGGAGTTGTAGCCGTCGCCGATTTTTTCGGGTCCGATAGCGCGCACCCCGGGCACGCCTTCGGGCCACAGGGGAATCACGTTACCGGGTTCGGAAATAGTATTGGGGGTAGCGTTGGCCACGCCGGCGGAGAGGCTCGAAGCCAGGCTCAATACAATGGCAATCAGGGTTTTTTTCATGGGATGATCAAAATGATTTATAAGATTTCAGGCGGCGCGGCGGTGAAGGTGGCAGTAAAGGTAGCAGTAAGGGTAGCAGTAAAGGTAGCTGCAACGGTGACCATGGTGCTGGCTATGCAGTCTACCAGCGCCGGCGAATTGTTCAATGGCCGCGATTTCCAGGGGTGGCAACTCGTTACCACGCCGGCGACCGCCGTCGACCAGGTGTTCAGCATCCAGGCCGGCGGCGTCATCGCGTCCACCGGCCAGCCGGCGGGCTACCTGGGCACCGTCAAGAGCTACCGCAACTACCGTTTGCACGTCGAGTGGCGCTGGAGCGGCAAGCCCGGTAACGGCGGCGTGCTGCTGCACATCAGCGACGGCCCGATGGATCGCGTGTGGCCGGTCAGCGTGCAGGTGCAGACCAAGCATGGCAGCGCGGGCGACCTGTTGCCCATGGCGGGCGCCGGCTTTGCCGAGCCGCTCACCAGCGCGCCCGGCGCCGAGCCGCGCATCAAGGCCAGGATCGGCACGGACAGCGAGCTGCCCGCAGGCCAGTGGAACGTGGCCGATATCGTCAGCCGCGACGGGCAGATCGACGTCACCATCAACGGCGTGGCGCAGAACCGTGTCACCGGCGCCAGGCCCGCTGCGGGACGCATCGGCTTCCAGCTCGAGGGCGCGCCCTACGAATTGCGCCGCGTCGAACTCCAGGAATTTAACTGACATCTCCGTACAGAATCGGCGCCATGAACAAGATCTTCGCTTCCCTTTTCCTCGCACTGTGCTGCGCCGTCGGCGCCAGCGCGCAACCGGCGGCCGTCACGACGGATCCGCGCAACGCCAGGGTCACGCTGCCCGTTCCCGCCAATCTGCAGCTGCCGTCGCTGGTCCTGGTCGGCGACTCCACCGTGCGCAACGGCCACGACGACGGCCAGGGACTGGGCGCCGCCGGCCAGTGGGGGTGGGGCAATCCGATCGCTGCGCTGTTCGATCCGGCCAGGATCAACGTGGTGAACCGCGCGGTGGGAGGGTTGAGCAGCCGCACGTACATCAGTTCCGGCCACTGGCAGCGCACCCTGGCGCTGGTCAGGCCCGGCGACGTGGTGCTGATCCAGTTCGGCCATAACGACAACGGCCCCGTGAACGATACCGTGCGCGCGCGCGGCACCATCAAGGGCGTGGGCGACGAGGCGCAAGCCATCGACAACCTGATGACGAAGGAGAAGGAAGTGGTGCACAGCTACGGCTGGTACCTGCGCAGCTACGTGAACGCGATCCGCGCGCGCGGCGCCACGCCGGTCATCTGCTCGCCGATCCCGCGCAAGAACTGGGGCGCGGACGGCATGACGGTGCGCGCCGCCGACAGCTACGCCGGCTGGGCCAAACAGGTCGCACAGCAGGAGCAGGTGGGCTTTATCGATTTGAACGACGCCATTGGGCGCCAGTACGATACGCTGGGGCGCGCGGCGGTAGAGCGCTTCTTCCCGGCCGACGAGCGCACCCACACCAACCTGGCCGGGGCCGAGTTCAATGCCCGCATCGTGGTCGCGGGCCTGAAGGCGTTGAAAGTGCCGGTGGTGCTGGCGTCGCTGGGCGAGGCTGGCCAGGCCGTGCCGGCAGCCGAGGATGACCGCCCCGTGGTCGATGGCGCCAAAACCACCGGGGTGCAGCCGCGCGATCCGAAGTTGCCCAACCTGTTCCTGGTAGGCGACTCCACTGTCAGGAGCGGCGGCGTCAATGGCGCCATCGGCTGGGGCGAGCGCATTGCCGCGCTGTTCGACACCAGCAGGATCAATGTGGTCAATCACGCCATCGGTGGCCGCAGCAGCCGGACGTTTCTGACGGAGGGCCGCTGGACCAGGGTACTCGATCAGATGAAACCCGGCGACTTCGTGGCGATCCAGTTCGGCCACAACGACGGCGGCCGCATCGGCGACCCGGCCAGCAAGAACCGGGCGTCGGCGCCCGGCACCGGACCGGAGACGGTGGAGGATACCCGGCCTGACGGCAGCCGCGAGCAGGTGCACACCTTCGGCTGGTACATGGCGCGCTACGTGGCCGATGCGCGGGCCAAGGGGGCCACCGCGATCCTGCTGTCGCCCGTCCCGCACCGCGACGCATGGGAGAACGGCCGCGATTTCGCCAGCTTCGCCCAGTGGGACCAGGATGTGGCGCGCCAGGGCGGGGCGCTGTTTGCCGACTTGACGATGATCGTGAGCGACGCGTACCGCACGCAGGGCGCCCAGGTAGTCGATACGTATTTCGCCGATGCGCGCACGCACACCAGCGAGGCAGGGGCGCAGTTCAATGCGGCGCGGGTGGTGGAGGCGTTGCGGGGTTTGCCGGGCGGGCCGCTCGACAGATATTTGAAGTGACGGCGGCGGGCATGATGACTGGATTCCCGCCTGCGCGGGAAGGACGCGATCACGTAGACGAGTGGACGGCTGCCGCTGGCACTGGCATCGTTATCCTCGCTCAGGCGGGGATTGTCAGCGGCGCTCCAGCCCAGCCACCACTGCTTCCGGCACCGCGATCACCGTCCCGTGCCGCATGCGCCTGGGCGTGCCCTCGTCCGGGAACCGCATCCGGTCCGATACGTCCTCCCAGTGCACCAGGTCGCGCGAGCGCATGGCGCCATAGTGCTTGGTGATATAGGCGTCGTAGTACAGCACCACGTCGTCGCCGATCTGCAGCGCCGTCGGGCCTTCCACCCACAGTTTCGGTGGCGTGATCGGCGCGCTCAATGCGCCGAAAGGTCCCTGCACATCCGGGGCCTCGGCTACCTGCAGGTGTTTTTTAGGCGGGTTGCGCGTTTCGTCCTTGACCAGCAGGTGGTTGACGCCCTTGAACTTGACGAACGTGGCGTCGATCACCGAGAAGCCCGGATCGTAAAACAGTCTGGTCGGCGTGTACGTCCTGAAGTCGCGCGTGGTGGTCGCGTACATGCGGTGGTTGTACTTGTTCTCCGACGAGCCGTCGGTGGCGGCAAAGCGTCCGGGGATGGTGGACGCCCAGAAGATCAGGAATTCGCCGCGCCGCTCGTCGTACACGATCTCCGGCGCCCACGCGTTCAGCGCGCCGGGTTCGTGCGCCATCACCGGTAATTGCTGTTGCGGCGACCAGTGGACCAGGTCTTTCGAGGACGCGTAGCCGATGTTGTTCTCGTTCCAGCCCGACGTCCACACCATGTGGAACGTGCCGTCCGGTCCGCGCACGATGCACGGGTCGCGCATCAGTTTTGCATTGCCCACTTCCGGCTTGAGGAAGCTGCGGCCCGCTGCCACCTTGTCCCACCGGTAGCCGTCCGCGCTGCGGGCGAAGTGCAGACCGTCCTGGCCGTTTTCGGTGAAGTAGGCGAACAGGTACGCGTCCGCCGCGTGGGCGACGCTGGCGAGACTGGCGAGGCTGGCGACACTGGCGACGGCCAGCAGCGCACCGGCGGCCGCTTGCCGCAAGGTGATCTTCATGATTTAGCGATTGCCTTCGTCGCCCAGGGGGCGCTCGTTGGAAAAAGTGGGGCTGGGCGGCACCGCGAACGCCGCCACCGGGTCGGGCTGCGACGGATCGAAGCTGCCGTAACCGTCAGCGATCCACTGCGCGGCCGGAATGCCGGCCCGGCGCACGCCCGCCACCACCGCCTGCGCCAGCTCGTAGCTGCCGTAGTTGTCGTGGTGCGTGTTATCGAGCTTGCCCGGCTGCGGCTCGGCAAACGCCTTTTTCGAGCCTTCCTCGCCCAGCGCCGCATACAGCTGCAGGCTCATGGCGTGCAGGTCGATGAAGGCCGTGCCCAGTTCGTGCGCGGACTGGCGGGCCGCCGTGGCGTAATCGGTCAGCGTTTCCTGCGGCCGCCCGGCGTCGTCGAAGCGGCGCCGCTCCATTGGCGACACGATCACGGGGACGCCACCGTGCTTGCGTATCGCTGCCACGTGCTGGCGGATCTCGTCCTGGTACGTGGTGAACGGGCCGCCCTGGTTGTGCTTGATCTGCTTCTGGTCGTTGTGCCCGAACTGCATCAGGACCGTGTCGCCCGGGCGCATCATGCTCAGCACCTTATCCAGGCGCCGGCGCTGCAGCGAATCGCGGTAGGTCTCGCCCGACTGGGCAAAGTTGGCGACTGCGAGCCCCGGCTTGAAAAAGCGCGGCAGCATCTGGCCCCAGCTGTTATAGGGCTCGCCCGGCTGGTCCGACACGGTGGAGTCGCCCAGCAGGAAGATGGTGGGCGACTCC
>JBEVMD010000146.1:0-4451 GCA_040508835.1 Duganella sp.
TCGGGCCCAGGTGGGGGGCAGGGGCTGGGGTTTGGCGGTGTTGGTATTGGCGGGGGGCTTGACCGGCGGCCTGCTGGGCGGGGTGGCGGGGGGCGTTGTAGCGCACCAGGCGGGCGACGATATCCCACCGCACATCCTGCCCCACGTTCAGGCCCGGCACTGTCACCTTGCCGTCGAGGATGCCTGCCAGCTGCTTGAGCGCGGCCGGGCTGCTGGCCAGGCCGATATACGTGTTGAACCAGCGGCGCTGGAAGTTGCTGTCGCCGCTGGCCGCCACGGTCGCCTTGAACGCCATCTGCTCGAGCTGCACGCCCACCTTGCCGCGGTACGCGGCGGCGGACGGCCCCATCTTGTTCAGGTAGCTGATCGACTGGCCCACTTTGCCGACGATATCGCCCAGCAGGGTGTAATCCTGTTCGCCGGGTGCATTGGTCAGCACCGTCTCGAGATAGGCGTTCAGCGGCAGCTTGCCGTCACGCACGCCATCCCACAGGCTTTGCCACAGCATGGCGCGCAGCAGCGGATCGTCGACTTTGCCCAGGCTCGCCTGCGCGGTGGCAAACGATTTGCGGTCCAGCGCCACCTTGGCAAAACCCCAGTCCTGGTAATTCGGATACACCAGGTCCGGGCACGCGGCGCCGTCCAGTGCCGGCACGGCCGTCTGCGCGCCCTGGTAGGTGACGGGCACGCTTTTGGTGAGCCGGACGCCATCCTTGCCCACGTTGAACAGGGCCACCTGCACCCGCTGCTCGCGCAGGGTGGGCAGGTCCTTGCCCGGCGCGCTTTGCTGCAGCGTGAACGCGTTGACCTTGCCGCCGGCGCAGCTGAACGACGCCTGCACGGTGTTCACGCCCGGCTGGTACAACCACTCCCGGGTCCAGCCGCTCAGGTCGCGGTCGGCGGCGGCGCCCAGGCTGCCGATAAAGTCTTTCAGCTCCGCGTTCTGGTACGAGTACTTGACCAGGTAATCGTGCACGCCCTTGCGGAACGTGTCCGCGCCCAGCAGGTGGCGCAGCTGCATCAGGGTGGACGCGCCCTTGGAATAGGTGATGGCGTCGATGTTGTCGAACGCATTCGCGGTGGACGGCACCGGGGTTTCGATGGCGTGCGTGCTGACGCTCTGGTCCATCACGTACGCGGCCTGCTTGCCGCTCGAATAAAAACTCTGCCAGGCGTTGGTGAACTCGGTGGCTTCGGCCGTGGCCAGCGTGCCCATGAAGGACGCAAAGCTTTCGTTGAGCCACAGGCCGTTCCACCATTTCATGGTGACCAGGTCGCCGAACCACTGGTGCGCCATCTCGTGCATGATCACCGACGCCAGGCTCTGGCGCTGGGCTGCCGTCATCTCTTCCTTGTGCAAAAAGCCCGCTTCCGCAAACGTGATGGCGCCGGCGTTTTCCATGGCGCCATATAAAAAGTCGGGCACCAGCAGCTGGTCGTACTTGGCGAACTGGTACGGCACGCCGAAGTACTGGTCGAAGAATTTCAGGCCCTGCGCCGTGTACGTGAACCAGTCCTTGGGCGACACCTGCGCCGCCACCGACTGCCGCGCGAACAGGCGCATCGGGTACGGGCCGCTGTTGTCTTCCCATACCTTGTACGGGCCGGCATGCATCGAGAAATTGTAGGGGCTGAGCTTTTTGGAACGCGGGAACGTCCATTCCTTGCCCGCCGCCACATCCTTGACGCCGCTCTCGCGCATGGTGGACGACACCACCCAGTCGGCCGGCGTGGACACGGTGACCTGGAACGTGCCTTTCAAATCGGGCTGATCGAACAGCGCGAACATCTGGTGCGCGGCAGCCGGCTCGAAATGCGAATACGTGTACACCCGGCCATCGACCGGATCGACCATGCGGTGCAGGCCTTCGCCGTTGGTGCTGTGCAGGCGCGTGTAGGCAATGGCGACGCTGTTGCGGCCCACCTTGAGGTCCTGCGCGGCCACCGTGATGAACCACTGGTTGTACTGCGGCGCGACGGCCTTGCCGTTGACGGTGACACTGGCGATGGTGGCCTTGTCGAGGTCGATGGTCAGCGGCTGCTCGTTGTCCTTGAGGTCGAATTCCAGCGTGGTGGTGCCGGAAAAGCTTTCCTTGCCGGTCAGCGCGAATTGCAGCGTGTAGTCGACGTTGGAGACGCGGGCCGAGCGGGCCATGGCGTCCTCTTGCGACAGGTAGGCGTTTTCGGCACGCGGGGCGGCTTGCGCTGCCATGGCAGGCTGGGCGGCGCTAAAGGCCAGTACCAGGGCGGTGGCGATCAGGTGTTTTTTCATGCTTTGTCCTTGATGTGGAAACGCCCGCGCAGTGGCGGGCGTGGATAACGCTGGCTCCGTCATCCCCGCGCAGGCGGGGATCCAGTTTCGCTTCGATTTACTTCTTTAAATACGTATCCAGCCAGCCGATCACCTCGTGGTGCCACAGCACCGAGTTGGCCGGTTTCAGTACCCAGTGGTTTTCATCCGGGAACATCAGCAGCTTGCTCGGGATGCCGCGCCGCTGCAGCGCCGTGAACGTGCCCAGGCCTTGCGCGGTCGGAATGCGGAAGTCGAGGTCGCCCTGCACCACCAGCATCGGCGTCTTCCAGTTTTTCACGTGCAGCGCCGGGTTGAACTTTTCGTGCGCTTGCGGATGGTCGTAATAGGTGCCGCCGTTTTCCCATTCGGTGAACCACAGCTCTTCAGTGGCGTACGCCATGCCGCGCGTGTCGAACACGCCGTCGTGGTTGACGATGCACTTGAAGCCGTCGGGCCAGTTGCCCTCGATCCAGTTCATCATGAAACCGCCGTACGACGCGCCCAGCGCGCAGCTGTTCTCGCGGTCCAGCCACGGGAATTTCTGCACCGCAGCGGCCAGGCCTTTCTGCAGGTCTTCCAGCGGCTTGCCGCCCCAGTCGCCGCTGATGGCGTCGGTGAACTTCTGGCCGTAGCCGGTGGAGCCGTGGAAGTCGATGAAGACAGTCGCGTAACCGGCGCCCGCGTACACCTGCGGATTCCAGCGGTAGCTCCACGAGTTGCCGAAACTGCCTTGCGGGCCGCCGTGCACCAGGAACGCGATCGGGTATTTCACGCCCGGCTTGGCGTCCCACGGTTTCATCACGTGACCGTACACGGTGTCGCCATTGGCGCCGGCAAACGAGAACTGCTCGTACTGGCCGAATTTCACATCGGCCAGCGCCGCTTCGTTCAGGTTGGTCAGTTTGGCGGCCTTCTCGCCCGAACCGCCCAGCTTGAATTGATACAGCTGCGCGCCTGACGCCAGGTCGGCCTGGGCCATGACGATGGTGTCCCTGGCCACGTCGAAACCGCTGACATAGCCGTTGCCGGTCAGCTTGCTCACCTTGCCGCTGGCGGCGTCGATGGCAAACAGCGGATGCTGGCCGATATCGTCGGCCGTGGCGAGGATGGTCTTGCTGTCCGGGGTCCAGCGGTAGTCGGCAATCGAGCGGTCCCAGTGATCGGCCACGGTGCGTTTCTTGCCGCTGGCGACATCGACCAGCACCAGGTGGAAACGGTCCGCCTCGAAGGTGGGCTTGTCCATTGCCAGGTAGGCCAGCGTGCGGCCGTCGGGCGAATAAATCGCCCTGGTGTCCCAGGCCTGGTTGTCCGCGGTCAGGTTCTTCGGCTCGCCGCCGGTGACGGGCACCGTGTACACGTCGAAGTTGGTGGACCACGCTTCGGTCTTGCCGGCAATGCGCGCCGAGAACACGACCGTCTTGCCGTCGGGGCTGAAATGGTATTCGCCGTTGTCGCCGAACGGTTTCGACGGCACGTCGCCATCGAGCTTGCCGCTCAGGGCCACCGGTTCGGTACTGACGCGGCCGGTCGCGTCGATGGGCGCCGCGTACAGCACGTTGGTGCGGCCGTCGGCCCAGGTATCCCAGTGGCGCACAAATAGCTTGTCATAAACCTTGCCGCTGGCTTTCACCTTGCTTTGCGCATCCACGCGTTGTTTGGTGCACGCCAGGTCGGCGCAATCGCGAAACACCGATACGCTGAGCGCCAGGCGGTCGCCCTGCGGCGACAGGCGGAAATTGTCGACATCGAGCGGCAGATTGGTGACTTTGGCGGCCTCGCCGCCGGCCAGCGGCAGGCGCCACACCTGCGACGAACCGCCGCGACCGGACAGGAAATAGATGGCGTCGCCGTTGGGCGACCACAGCGGCTCGCTGCTGCTGGCGTCGGACTGCGTCAGGCGCACGGGCGCGGCCTTGGGCGCGCGCAGGTCGAGCAGATACAGCTGGGTGTTGCCACGGTTTTTATCGAGGTCGGTGGTGCGCACGGTGTACACCACGCGCGTGGCGTCGGGCGACAGCACGGGCGCGCCCACGCGCTCCATCTTGACCATGTCTTCAACGGTGAAGCCGCGCGGCGCGGCCATGGCGCTGGAAGCGGCCACGGCCGCGCCCAGCATCAGCCCAGGGAATCTCAATAGGGGTTATCCGACGGTTAAAAA
>JBEVMD010000178.1:0-5522 GCA_040508835.1 Duganella sp.
CGGCAGGCGCCGGGCGCCTGCCGCTGTCTGATCGGGAAACCCCGCCTGATGCCTGTTGCCTTATGCCTGCTGGCGGCTGCCGGTTTTTGCCACGGCGCGGTTGTCGAAGCTGTAGGCGCCGGCGCCAAACGCCACCACTTGCAGCAGGCCGCCAGCCATTGCGATGTTTTTCAGCAGGTGGATCAGCTGGTTCTGGTCGCCGAACGACGTGTGGAAGGCCAGCGCGGTCACGATCGAGAATGCGGCCAGCACTGCCGCCACCAGGCGGGTCTGGATGCCCAGCGCCAGCGCGATGCCGCCGCCCAGTTCCACCGCCACCGCAATGGCCATCGCCAGCGGCGCAAACGGCAGGCCCGACGACTGGATGTAGCCCAGGGTGGCAGCGGGCGCCAGCAGCTTGCCCACGCCGCTGAACACGAAGATGGTGGCCAGCAGCACGCGGCCGATGGCAGGGATAGCGGAAGTATTCGGATTGGCGGTGTTCATGGCAGTTCCTTTCAGTGGGTTGGGTAGACGCAGCTGCTTGCTGCGTCAGTGCATGGGTTGAATCATAGTCACCGTCGATCCATCGCGGTAGCCTATATAATTGGATGGTTAGTATCCAAGGAGTAGATACATGCTGGACGCAATGTCGATGGACCAGCTGCGCACATTCATTGCCGCAGCGGACGAGGGCAGCTTTTCGGCGGCCGGGCGCAAGCTGCGCCGCGCGCAGTCGGTGGTCAGCACCACGCTGGCCAACCTGGAGCAGCAGGTGGGATTGGCGCTGTTCGAGCGCACCGGCCGCTATCCGCAGCTGACGGAAGCAGGCAGGACCCTGCTCACGCAGGCGCGCACGGCGGTGGACGGCATGGACGCCTTCAAAGCGCGCGCCCGCACGCTGGCCGAGGGCCTGGAGCCGGAGCTGTCGGTGGCGGTGGACGTGATGTTCCCGATTGCCACGCTCACCACGGCCGTGCAGGCATTCCACCAGGCGTTTCCCACCACGCCGCTGCGGCTGTACGTGGAAGCGCTGGGCGCCGTGATCCAGCCGCTGGTCGATGGCAACTGCCGGCTTGCCATCATCGGCTCGCTGCCCGAGGTGCCCGATGGCTGCGTGTCCGAATACCTGCTCGATGTGGCGTCGGTGACCGTGGTGGCGCCCGGCCATCCGCTGGCGCGCGTGCAGGGCACGGTGCTGCGGTCCGAAGCGGCGCAATATGTGCAGCTGGTGCTGACCGACCGCTCGGCCCGCACGGCCGGGCGCAACTTCGGCGTGATTGCCGCGCAAACCTGGCGCCTGGGCGACCTGGGCGCCAAGCATGCGTTCCTGCGCGCGGGACTGGGATGGGGCTCGATGCCGCGTCACATGGTGGCGCAGGACCTGCGCGACGGCGCGCTGGTGGAAATCGCGCTGGAAGTCCATCCGCTGCTGGGCGCCGGCTTTTCCATGCATGCGCTGCATCTGCGCGACCAGCCGCCGGGGCCTGCCGGGCGCTGGTTCGTCGAGCAGCTCCGGCAGCACGCGGCTCAGGCGAAATAAGCCTGCCGCCGCGGCAGTGTCGCCCGATTTTTTGCGACGATGACACCGACCCTTGCCAGCGCGGGCGCATGGGCTGCCGGCGCGGATTTTTAGCGCGCGCGACAGTTTGACGAGCGGCCGCGCAAACGCGCACGTTACAATGCCCGCTCTGATAATGGCTGAGACTAGCGAGGAGTGCACAGTGAAGATTTCGAAATCGTTGCCCATCTGGTCGATCGCGTCGCCCGTGTTGGCGTGGTTGCTGATTGCCGGACAGGCGCTGGGCGCCCCGGCGCTGATCGGCCCTGCCTACACATTGCTGCTGGTGGTGGGACTGTTTGCCGGCGTGCTGGCGGCCGTGTTCCACGCCGAGGTGGTGGCCCATAAAGTGGGCGAGCCGTACGGCACGCTGGTGCTGGCCATTGCCGTCACGGCCATCGAGGTGGCGCTGATCGTGTCGCTGATGATTGCCGGCGGCGCAGCCACGGCCGGCCTGGCGCGCGACACCGTGTTTGCGGCAGTGATGATCATCCTCAACGGCATGATCGGCCTGTGCCTGCTGGCCGGCGCCGGGCGCCACGGCGAGCAGACGTTTACGCTGTCGGGCGTATCGGCCGCGCTGACCACGCTGGCGGCAATTTCGATTTTGACGATGGTGCTGCCCAACTACACGACCACCGTGCCCGGCCCGGCGTACAGCGCCAGCCAGCTCGGTTTTATCGCGCTGGTGTCGATTGTTTTATATGGCACGTTCGTGCTGGTGCAGACCGTGCGCCACCGCGATTACTTCCTGCCCGAAGTGGCCACCAATGACGAGGACACGCACGCGCCGCCGCCGCCGCTCAGGATGACCTGGATCAGCGCCGCGCTGCTGCTGACGTGCCTGGCCAGCGTGGTGCTGCTGGCCAAGATGCTGTCGCCCGTGCTGGAAGCGACGGTGCTGAAACTCGGGGCGCCGAAAGCCGTGGTGGGCATCATCATTGCCGCCGTGGTGCTGCTGCCGGAGGGCATTGCCGCGTTCCAGGCCGCGCGCGCCAACCGCCTGCAAACCAGTTTGAATTTGGCGCTGGGTTCGGCGCTGGCGAGCATCGGCCTGACCATTCCCGCCGTGGCCATCGTCTCGCTGATGACCGGCTGGACCCTGTCGCTGGGGATCGACGTCAAGTCCACCGTGCTGCTGTTGCTGTCGCTGCTGGTGGCCACGCTGTCGCTGGGGACGGGACGCACGACCGTCATGCAGGGCACGGTGCACCTGGTGATCTTTGCCGTGTATTTGTTCACGGCAATCGTCCCCTAGCATCACGCTGCATGGCGATGCTGTGCGGAAAAGTACAGACGAGTGAGCTCGACTGGAGTTAGGCTGTTGCAACGACTAAAGTTTGCAAGGAGCCGGCAATTGAATAACTTCCAGAACAATTTCCAGAACCAGTACCAGCTGAGCACGTGGTTCACCAGCATCCCGCTGCAAGACTGGATCGTGGCCGTGGCGGTCGGCGCGGTTGCTTTCCTGGTCCTGCACGGCATCCAGCTCGTCGTGCGCAAGCGGCTGGCGCGGCTGGCCGCCAGCGGCGGTGCGGCCGGCGGCCGGTCGGAAAGCATCCTGGCCGCAGTGCTCAGCGCCACCATCGGCCGTACCAGCAATGTCTTTATCGTGCTGGTCGCGCTGCTGGCGGGCCTGTCCACGCTGAACCTGGGCCCGGCATGGAATATGCGCATCGAGCACCTGTGGTTCATCGTCATCGGCGTGCAGGTGACGATCTACCTCACGCGCGGCATCGGCATTGCCATCCGCCGCTACTTCCGCAGCCAGTCCGACGACGCCGATGCGCCGCTGACGGTGGCCAACACGCTGGTGAGCGGCGCCATCAAGACCTTGTTGTGGACCATCCTGCTGCTGTCGATCCTGTCCAATGCGGGCGTCAACATCACCACGTTCATTGCCAGTCTCGGCATCGGCGGCATCGCCATCGCGCTGGCGGCGCAGAACATTCTGGGCGATCTTTTCGCATCGCTGTCGATTGCGGTGGACAAGCCGTTCGAGGTGGGCGACGCCATCAACGTGCTGGGCGTGTCGGGCACGGTCGAGCACGTGGGGTTGAAAACCACGCGCATCCGCGCCGACAGCGGCGAGCAGATCGTGGTATCGAATACCGACCTGCTGAAGAACGTGCTGCGCAACTACAAGCGCATGGCCACGCGCCGCATCGTCATGTCGTTCCGCATCAATCCCGACACGCCCGCCGCGCTGGCCGGCCAGGTGCCGGCCATGATCCGCGCCATCGTCGAAGCCCAGGCCGATATCCGCTGCGACCGCGTGCACCTGAAAGCGGTAACGCCGGAAGCGATCGAATATGAACTGGTGTTTTTCGTGCTGACGTCCAACTATCTGACGTATATGGACGTGCAGCAAACCATCCTGCTGACCACGATGGAACGGTTTGCCGCCATGGGCATCAGCACCAGCGCGCCCACGCGCCGGCTGGTGGTCGACAGCGACCCCGCCACCCGCACCGCTTTGCCGGCCGCGGCTGTTACGAGCTGACCGTCTTGCCGGGCGCCGCCGGCCACGTATCGGGCGGCGAGGCCGGCGGTGTGCAGGGCACCAGCAGCAGCACTTCGCTGCCGCCCTGGTCGCGCGGGCCCAGGTGCAGGCTGGCGCCGATCAGCTGGGCGCGCTCGCGCATGCCGGTCAGCCCCCAATGCGCGTCGCTCGCCTGCTGCAGCACGTGTGCCGGCACGCCGATGCCATCGTCGACGACCACCAGCATCAGCGCCCCGGCGCTCCAGTCGAGCGTGACCGTAATATGCCGCGCACGGGCATGGCGCAGGGCGTTGGTCATCGCTTCGCGGGCGATCCCCATCACTTCGCCGCATGCGGCCGGGGCCAGGTCCAGCGCCGGGCCGTTGCTGTGCACGGTGATGGGAATCGCGTCGGCGTTGTGCAGCTGGCGGGCGCTGTGGCGGATCGCGGCGGGCAGGTCGGCGGCCAGCCTGGGTGTGCGCAACTCCAGCAACAGGTCGCGGCCTTCCTCCACCGCCCGGGTGGCGATATCGAGCGCCAGCTCCAGCTCGCGCCGCTCGCGCGTGCCGGCCGGCAGGCGCGCGGCGGTCAGACCGAGGCGCAGCAGCAGGTTTTGTATGCTTTGCAGGAACGAGTCGTGCAGGATGCGCGCAATGCGGGTGCGCTCGTGCAGGCGCGCGTCGCCGACGGCGTCCGTGCGCTCGGCGCTGCCGAGCATATAGGCTAGCCACATCAGGGCGGCAGTGATCACGCCGTGCACGATGCCGCTGCCATCGCCCGGAGCCAGCGTCAGGGCCGCGGCGGCGGCGCACAATGCCAGGGTGGCGACGCTGCGAATTTTCCTGGTCATCGCCCTACCTCCTTTTAATCACATGAATCCAGGTTAATCCTACCGCGCGGCTCGGGCACTTACTTGTATAAAAACGGCGCGAACCGGATAGAAACGGCGTTTTGTCCGTGGTGGCCGCTTTGGGAGCCGGCCGCCAAACGTCCTGTTACCATATGGTCTTCAGACGAGGTCATCAGGAGGAGACAACCATGGGCAAGGCGTACGGCGACACCATGGGCGATTATTTCGGCCGCGAGCACTCGCTGTCGGTGGAAAGCGCCGCGCTCGCCAACGATGTGGCGCTCACGTGGTTGTGCGCGCGCGGGCGCGGCACCGGCATGACGGCGCCGATACCGCCCGAACCGGCATTGCTGCTGGCCGTGCAGCTGCAGCCGCTGCGCCAGCATGCGTTGTGGCTCGATGGCAAGGCCGTGCCGGTCGCGCCCTATGCGGCCGGCGCCCTGACCATGCTCGACCTGCGCGCCAGGCCCATGGCCAACCTGGAAAGCGCATACGAATGCGTGCAGATCTACTTGCCGCACGCGGCGCTGGACGCCGTGTCCGAGGCGGAGGAAACCCGGCGCCTGGACGCCTTGCCCCTGCTGGAAGGCGCCGAGGACCCAGTGCTGGCCCACCTGGCCCACATTGCCCGCGCTGCCGTCAGCCCGGTC